>NZ_JBHXLV010000052.1:0-35136 GCF_042721685.1 Streptomyces sp. NPDC058459
TACCGGGGCGGTTCCGGTACGGGCACCGCCGCGTCTCCGGGCTCAGCCCGCCGCAGGGAGCTGTACCCGCAGCAGCGTCCGCAGCCGGGTCGTACGCGGCCTGGCCACGCTCTCCGCCACCGCCTTCGGCAGCGCCTGCTCCACCCCGTGCACCACGGACAGATGCCGCTCCGCCCGGCCGAACGCGGTGTACACCCACGGCCTGGTCAGCGCCCCTGCCGCGTCACCCGGCAGCACCACCACGGCGGCGGGCCAGCGACCGCCCACCGCCTGGTGCGCGGTCAGCGCCCAGCCGTGCCGCACCCGGCTCTCCACCAGCTCCCGAGGCACGACCACGGGCGCGCCCGCGCACTCCAGCCGCAGCCCCTCCGCGTCGGCCCCCACCACGTGGCCCGGCATCGAACGGCCCGGCGCGGGGGAGTACACGATCCGGTCTCCGGGGTCGAAGCCCCCGAAGCGGCCGGGGCCGGGGTTCAGCCGCTCCTTCAGAGCCGCGTTGAGCGCGCGGGTGCCCGCGGCGCCCCCGTGCCCCGGAGTGATCACCACCGTCTCCTCCGGCGGGACCCCGAACGCGCGCGGTACCGAGTCCGCCACCAGCTGCGCCGCACGGTGCACCGCCTCGCCCGCGTCCCGGACCGGGACGATCACGATCTCCTTGCCGGGCGCCTCGACCTGGATCAGCTCGCCCACCCCGATACCGGAGACCAGCTCGCCGAGCGGGCCCGGATCGGGCACCCGGGAGGCGACCTGCGGGCAGGCGGGCACGGCGAGCAGGTCCGCGAAGACCCGGCCGGGACCGGCCGACCACAGCACCGCCGGGTCACCGCTGAGGACGAGGCGGGCCCGGTCCGGCAGCGACTCGGCCAGCATCGCGGCGCCCTCCACGTCCAGTTGGGGCGAGTCCAGCACGATCAGCAGATCGAGGTCCAGCGCGCCCTCCGCGTCCCTGCCGGGGCCCGACGCGCCGGACAGCAGGCCCGCTACCGTGCCCACCGCACCCGCGCCGGGCTCCTCGCCCAGCTGGGCGGCGAAGCGCCGGGCGCCGTCCGGGGTGTGGCAGACCGCGAACGCGCGCAGCCCCGCCGCGCGGGCGGCGCCGAGCAGCGCGGCCGGTTCGGCACGGGCAGCCTCGCCGCCGGTGTGCAGCACCAGGCCGTGCCCGGCGACCTGGCGGGCCAGCTCGGCGGCGCCGCCGGACAGCGCGGCCACGGCCGGCTCCCAGGAGTCCGCCGCCTCCTCGGACGGCGAGTTGACCAGCCGGGCCAGCGCGTCCGCGAGGCTCTCCTCGGCGAGCGCGTACCGCTCCAGACCGGCCAGGACCCGGACCGGGACCTCCGCGGCCTCCTCGCCGTCATCCGTCGTACGGGACGCCGGCCGGGCTCCGGGCTCCTCCAGGGCGTCCTGGAAGACCAGCGCGTCGCCCTCCGCGAGCGCGCTCCGCACAGCCTCGTCCGGGTCCGGCACCGCCCGCTGCCCGAGGGCCTCGACGAGCGCCGGGAGGTCCAGCGCGGTGTGCCCGGCCAGCGCGGCCTGCTCCAGCAGCCACACCGTCAGTGCGCGCCCGCGCCGTTCGTCGTCCGGACGGCACTCCGCGCCCAGCAGGGCCCGAGCGAAACCGTCGGCCTGCTCCGGCCGCACACCCGCGACCCGCAGCAACTGCCACGGGTCGGCACGCAGCGCCTCCTCGGCGCCGTCCCCCAGCGCGGCCGCCACCTGGGGCGCCAGTGCCTCCGGCGCACCGCCCTCGGCGAGCACCGCGCCCACCGCGCCCACGGCCTCCGCGCCGGGCGCGGGAGCGACCCGCACGGGCTGCGGACGCCGCTCGGGCTCCGGCGCGGGCCGGCGCGGCGCCGGAGCGGGCTCCACGAAGGCCGGGGCGACCGCCTTGTCCCCGCTCTCCACGGCCCGCACTGCGGCCAGCAGATCAGCCGCCGTGCCGCTCAGCTTCCCGCCGCTCTCGACGGGCCCCTGCCGCTCCGCCTTGCGCCGCGAGATCCGCTCCCGCTCCAGCCGCTGAGCAGCCAACTCGGCCTCGGCCTCGGAGGGCGCGGCCGCGCCCTCGGCGGACGGCGCCCGGTCCGACGCACCGCGCCCGGCTTCGGCAGTCCCGTCCTCGCCCTCCGCGTCACGGCCGCCCGCTTCGGCCGCACCGTGCCCGGCCTCGGCAGCTCCGCCATCGCCCGCCACGTCATCGGCGCCCGCTTCGGCCGCACCCCTCTCTGCCCCGGAGACCGCGTCCGCGCCCTTGGCGGCCCCAGCGCGCGCCGCCCGCCCCGACGCGCCGACGTCGTCCCCGGCCTCGCTCGTCCTGCCGACGGCGTCTACTTCGGCACCGCCGTCCCCGTCCCCCGCCTCGGCCGGTGCGTCCGCGTCCTGGGCGGCCGAGGCGCCGGCGTCGTCACGGCCGCCACCGGCCGCCCCGGCCGTCGGGTCACCGGGTTCTCCACCGCCTGCGGGTACGTCAGCCCTGCCGTCCCCGCCCCCGGCAGCCCCGGCAGCCCCGGCAGCCCCGGCGGCCCCGGCGGACGGTGCACGGCCGGCGTCGGTCCCGGTCTCGCCTTCCGGCGCTCCGCCGGAGGCGCTCCCCTCGGTGTCGCCGACAGGCGAATGCTCCGTGGTCACAGGGTGCTCCAGTCGTGATCGGGATAGCGGTGCAGCGGCGCCGACACATCGTCCAGCGCCCGGCAGATCTCGTCAGGAAGACTAAGCGCCTCCACCGACAACGCCGCCGCGAGCTGCCGCGCGTTGCGTGCGCCGACGATGGGGGCGGTCACGCCGGGCCGGTCCCGGACCCAGGCCAGGGCCACCTGGAGCGGGGTGACGGCGAGCCCGTCGGCGGCCGTCGTCACCGCGTCCACGATCCGGCTCGCGGTGTCGTCCAGATACGGCTCGACGAACGGTGCCATGTGCTCGGAGGCGCCGCGCGAGTCGGACGGCACGCCGTCCCGGTACTTCCCCGTCAGCACCCCCCGGCCCAGCGGGGAGGAGGGCAGCAGGCCGACCCCCAGGTCCAGTGCGGCGGGGAGCACCTCGCGCTCGACGCCCCGCTGGAGCAGGGAGTACTCCAGCTGCGTCCCCGCCAGCCGGGTACGGACGCCCGGCGCGGCCAGCTGCCAGGTGGCCGCCTTGGCGAGCTGCCAGCCGCAGAAGTTGGACACCCCCGCGTACCGCGCGCGCCCGCTGCTCACGGCCAGGTCCAGCGCCTGCAGCGTCTCCTCCAGCGGGGTGTCGGGGTCATGGCAGTGGATGTGCCACAGGTCGACATGATCGGTGCCCAGACGCTCCAGGGAGGCGTCCAGAGCGGCGAGCAGATGACCCCGGGAGCCGTCGGCCCGGCGCTCGGGGTCCGGTACGCTGCCCGCCTTGGTGGAGATCACCAGGTCCTCGCGGGGCACCAGGGAGTCCGTCAGCTGCCCGAGCAGATACTCGGCGGCACCGTCGCCGTACACGTCCGCCGTGTCGACCAGGGTGCCGCCCGCTTCCCAGAACGCCTTCAGCAGGTCCGCGGCGTCATGCTCCTCGGTGTCCCGGCCCCAGGTGAGGGTGCCGAGCCCGATCCGGGACACGCGCAGGCCGGTACGGCCGAGATGCCTCTGCTCCATGTGCGCGAGATTACTGGCCAGAGCTGGTGCCGTGGGTTGCCTGTGGACAACGGGACCCGGCCGCGGCCCGGCGGAACGCGCGCGGCGGGGTGGGCCGCGCGGCCCGGGGTCGCTAAGGTCGGCCACAGCTACGTTACTTGCGAGTAAGGGGATCGGTCATGCAGCTCGGGATCAACCTCGGCTACTGGGGCGCCGGGATGGACGGGGACAACCTCGCCGTGGCGCAGGAGGCCGACCGCCTCGGCTACAGCGTCTGCTGGGCCGCCGAGGCGTACGGCTCCGACGCGGCCACGGTGCTCAGCTGGGTCGCCGCCCGGACGGAGCGGATCGACGTCGGTTCGGCGATCTTCCAGATCCCGGCCCGCCAGCCCGCCATGACCGCGATGACCGCGGCCACCCTCGACTCCCTGTCCGGCGGGCGCTTCCGCCTCGGCCTCGGCGTCTCGGGGCCGCAGGTCTCGGAGGGCTGGTACGGCGTCAAGTTCGACAAACCGCTCTCCCGCACCCGCGAGTACGTGGACATCGTCCGCCAGGCGATGACCCGCGACCGCCTGTCCTACGAGGGCGAGCACTGGACGCTGCCGCTGCCCGGCGGCCCCGGCAAGCCGCTCAAGCTGACCGTGCACCCGCAGCGCGAGCACATCCCGCTCTACATCGCCGCCATCGGCCCCAAGAACCTGGAGCAGACCGGCGAGATCGCCGACGGCGCCCTGCTGATCTTCCCCTCCGCCGAGCATCTGGAGGACACCGCCGTCACGTACCTGCGGGCCGGCCGGGAGAAGGCGGGCAGGACCCTCGACGGCTTCGACATCTGCCCCACCGTGCCGCTCGCGCTCGGCGAGGACGCCGACGTGTCCCGGCTCGCCGACACCTTCCGCCCCTACACCGCGCTCTACGTGGGCGGCATGGGCAGCCGCGAGCAGAACTTCTACAACCGGCTCGCCCAGCGCATGGGGTACGAGAAGGAGGCCGCCGAGATCCAGGACAAGTACCTGGCCGGAGACAAGGACGGTGCCGCCGCCGCCGTCCCGCACGACCTCATCGACAAGACCACCCTGCTCGGCTCGGTGGACCGCATCGCCGACCGGATGGCGGCCTACGCCGCGGCCGGCGTCACCACCCTCACGCTCGCCCCGGCCGGCTTCACCCTGGAGGAGCGGCTCGCCGCCCTGCGCGGCGGCGCCGAGGCCCTGGAGCGCGCCGGCCTCGCCTGAGACGCCCCGGGGGACCTGGGGGAGGGGTTCGCGGCCGTGGTGGGGGCTCGGGGGTCTTCCCCGCCACGGCCGTCACGGGGAACAACGCGTCGGTCCCGACGGGGTTACGCCTCCCGACCGTCCCTCCTTCGGCCCAGCGCGGCCGTCCTCCTGTTGCGCGCCTCCTTGACCCGGATTTGACTGCTTCTCCGCGGAATCGTGCAGAGAGGGGCCCGTGATGCTTTCGGCCAAGAGCCTGTTCCAGGAGATCCTCGACGACGACGCGTCCTTCCGGCTCTTCTGTTCCATCGCCGCCGGCGGCGAGTCCCAGGGCGGCTGGGAGAACGGCAGGATCGCCGCCCTGGCCCCGGAGAGCGCGCGCGGACTCGCGCCCCGGATCGCCCGGCACGGCGCCGACGAGGACAAGCACGGCCGCGTCTTCCAGGCCCTGCTGCGCAAGCGCGGCCTGAAGCCCGTCGAGGTCCCGCCCGACACCGACTACACGATGCTCCTCGAACGGCGCGGCATCGGCCTGCCCCACGACAGGCTCCAGGCCGACCGTCCGCTGACCGAACGCGACATCGTCGTCTACCTCGCCCACAGCCGCGTCACCGAACAGCGGGCCTCCGAGCAGATGCGCATGCTCCTCAAGCACTTCGGGGACCATCCCGACGTGGGCCGCGCCGTGCGGATGATCTCCCACGACGAGGACGCCCACCTCGCCTACTGCCACGAGGAACTCCTGCGCCTCGCGTACGCCGGACACGGCCGCTTCATCCAGCGCGTCCTGCGGGAGAGCGCGCTCGCCGAGATACGGGTCCACCGGGACGTCAGCCTCGCCGTCATGGCCCGCATGGGCCGCGTCCTGCGCTGGCCGGCCGCCAGGAACGCGCTGCTCGCGGTCGGCATCCACGCCCTGTACGCGTGGGAGCGGGCCTTCGGCTGGCGCCGTATGGTCACCCTGGAGATGCCCGGACGCCGCGACGCGCTCGGCGGGCCCGCCCCCAGGGCCACCGAAGCGGTGTGAGTCAGAGCCAGCCGCGGCGTTTGAAGTTCCGGTACAGCAGAACCTCCAGCACCACCATGATCCCGACCACCGCGGGGTAGCCCCACACCCAGCCCAGCTCCGGCATGTGCTCGAAGTTCATGCCGTAGATCCCCGCGATCAGCGTCGGTACCGCGGCCATCGCCGCCCAGGACGAGATCTTGCGCATGTCGTCGTTCTGGCGCACGCCCATCTGCGCCAGATGCGCCGAGAGGATGTCGGACACCAGCCGGTCCAGACCCTCCACCGACTCGTTGACCCGGGTCAGATGGTCGTTGACGTCCCGGAAGAAAGGCCGCGCCGACGCGTCCACGAACGGCACCTGGGTCGCCGACTGCCCCATCCCCGCCAGCCGGGCCATCGGCACCGTGAGCGGCACCGTCGCCCGGCGGAACTCCAGCACCTGCCGTTTGAACAGGTAGATCTTGGACGCGGTGCCCCGCGACCCGGCGTCGGACGGGGAGAACACCTCCGCCTCCAGCTCGTCCAGGTCGGTGCCCAGCTCGGTCGCCACCTCCAGGTACTCGTCCACCGTGGCGTCCGCGACCGCGTACAGCACCGAGGTCGGCCCGTGCCGCAGCCTGTCCGGGTCCGCCTCCAGGCGCCGCCGCACCTCCGGCAGCGCAGAGGACTCGCCGTGCCGCACCGTCACCACGAACGAGTCGCCCAGGAAGAGCATGATCTCGCCCGTGGTCACCGTGTCCCGCGAGGACTCGTAGAACACCGGCTTCAGCACCACGAACAGCGAGTCGTCGTACACCTCCAGCTTGGGGCGCTGGTGGGCCTTGAGGGCGTCCTCGACCGCCAGCGGGTGCAGCCCGAACACCTTGCGGACCTCGTCGAACACCGCCGGGCTCGGGTCGTGCAGCGCGATCCACACGAACGCGTCGTCCGACGCGCGGGCCTCCCGCAGGGCCTTCGCGGGGTCGTCGGACGAATCGGTCCGATGCCCGTCACGGTAGATGGCACAGTCGAAGATCACGGAGTGCATTCTCCCGCCGTCCTGCCCCGCACGCACTCGGGGCCCATGATTGAGCGCCCCGGATCACCACCCGGCGGCGCCGGTCTACGCTGGGCCGCATGCCCACCCTGATCCTCGTTAGGCACGGCCGCTCCACCGCCAACACCGCGGGCCTCCTCGCCGGCTGGACACCCGGCGTCGCCCTGGACGAACGCGGCACCCGGCAGGCCGCCGCGCTCCCCGGCCGCCTCGACGGCCTGCCCCTGCGCGAGATCGTCCTCAGCCCCCTCCAGCGCTGCCAGGAGACCGTGCGGCCCCTGCTCGACGCCCGCCCCGGCCTGCGCCCCCACACCGACGACCGCATCGGCGAGTGCCACTACGGGGACTGGTCGGGCCGCAAACTCGCCGAACTGAAGGACGAACCCCTGATGGAGGTCGTCCAGAGCCACCCCTCCGCCGCCGCCTTCCCCGGCGGCGAGTCCATGCGCGACATGCAGACCCGCGCCGTCGCGGCCGTACGCGACTGGAACGCGCGCGTGGAGAGCGAGCACGGCGCCGACGCCGTCTACCTGATGTGCTCGCACGGCGACATCATCAAGTCGATCGTCGCCGACGCCCTCGGACTCCACCTCGACCTCTTCCAGCGGGTCTCCGTGGAGCCCTGCTCCGTGACCGCGATCCGCTACACCCGGCTGCGGCCCTACCTCGTCCGCCTGGGCGAGACCGGCGACCTCGCCTCCCTCGCCCCCCGCGAGACGCCCCCGGACAACGACGCACCGGTCGGAGGTGGTGCGGGCGCACCGTGATCGCCGCCCGCAGTAGGGTGATGCGGTCGGCCGAAAGGCGTGCCCGCACACCCCCACCGATCGCTTGAACCGCTCGAACGATCCCGAAACCCATGGAGACAGGACGTGTCCCGTCAGGTGTTCCTCTACGACCCGCCGGACCGCTTCGTGGCCGGCACGGTCGGACTGCCCGGACGCCGTACGTTCTTCCTCCAGGCCACCTCGGGCCCGCGCGCGACCAGCGTCGCCCTGGAGAAGGCCCAGGTCGCCGCGCTGGCCGAGCGCATGGACGAACTGCTCGACGAGGTCGTACGCCGCAGCGGCGGCAATGCCGCGGTGCCCGCCGTCGCCCCCGCCGAGATCGCCGACACCGCCCCCCTGGAAAGCCCGGTGGAGGAGGAGTTCCGCGTCGGCACCATGGCCCTGGCCTGGGACGGCGAGGAACAGCGCATGGTGGTAGAGGCCCAGGCCCTGGTGGAGCTGGACGCCGAGACCGCCGAGGACCTGGCCGAGGCCGAGGAACGCCTCCTCCAGGACGAGGAGAACGGGCCCCCGATGCTGCGGGTCCGGCTGACCGGCGCGCAGGCCAGGGCCTTCGCCAAGCGCGCCCTCGACGTAGTCAACGCCGGGCGGCCGCCGTGCCCGCTGTGCAGCCTCCCGCTCGACCCGGAAGGACACGTATGTCCGCGCCAGAACGGATACCGCCGGGGAGCGTGAGCGCCGCCGGCACGGGAACCGACGCGGACGCCGCCGAACTGCTCGCCCACGGCGAGCTGACCGTACGCGGCCGCATCCGGGACGCCTCCAACGCCGCCCTGTTCTGCACCGTGGCCCTCGACGGCCGCGAGGCTTCCTGCGTGTACAAGCCCGTCGCCGGGGAGCGCCCCCTGTGGGACTTCCCCGACGGCACCCTGGCCGGCCGCGAGGCCGCCGCCTGGGAGGTGTCCGAGGCGACCGGCTGGGGCCTCATCCCGCCGACCGTACTGCGCGAGGGGCCCTACGGCGAGGGCATGTGCCAGCTCTGGATCGAGGTGAGCGCCGACGGCGAACTCCTCGCGCTCGCCGAGGGCGAGGAGGCCGGGCCCGGCTGGAAGGCCATCGGTCTCGCCGAGGTCGGCGAGGGCCGCACCGCGCTGCTGGTGCACGCCGACGACGAACGGCTGCGCCGCCTCGCCGTCCTCGACGCCGTGATCAACAACGCCGACCGCAAGGGCGGCCACCTCCTGCCCACCGCCGCCGGCCGCCTCTACGGCATCGACCACGGCGTCTCCTTCCACGCCGAGAACAAGCTGCGCACCCTGCTGTGGGGCTGGGCGGGCGAGCCGCTCACCGAGGACGCCGTCACGGTCCTCGACGGGCTGCGAGAGGCCCTCGCGGCGGGCGGCGGCGGCCTGGCCGCGAAGCTGGCCCCGCTGCTCACCCCGGCCGAGATCGACGCGACCCGCGCCCGCGTCGACGACCTCCTCGCCACCGGCCGCCACCCCGAACCCACCGGCGACTGGCCCGCCATCCCCTGGCCGCCGGTCTGACCCGAGGGGCACAACCGGGCGCTGCGCGCAAGAGCGCCCATCCGGCCATCCGGCCGCCTGCGGCGCGATCCGGTTCGTAGCCCCAGCTCATGGCCGGTTACGCTCATGTACATGCATGCCTGGCCCGCTTCCGAGGTCCCCGCCCTGCCTGGTCAGGGCCGCGACCTGAGGATTCACGACACCGCGACCGATGGTCCGGTCACCCTCGACCCCGGTCCCGTCGCCCGGATCTACGTCTGCGGCATCACGCCGTACGACGCGACCCACATGGGTCACGCGGCGACCTACAACGCGTTCGACCTCGTCCAGCGCGTGTGGCTCGACACCGAGCGGCAGGTCCACTACGTCCAGAACGTCACCGACGTCGACGACCCGCTGCTGGAGCGCGCCACGCGCGACGGCGTCGACTGGACCGCGCTCGCCGAGCGGGAGACCACCCTGTTCCGCGAGGACATGACCGCCCTCAGGATGCTGCCGCCCCGGCACTACATAGGCGCCGTCGAGGCCATACCCGGCATCATCCCGCTGGTGGAGCGGCTGCGGGACCTCGGCGCGGCCTACGACCTCGACGGCGACATCTACTTCTCCGTCGACGCCGACCCGCACTTCGGCCAGGTCTCCAACCTGGACGCGGCGGCCATGCGCGTGCTGTCCGCCGAGCGGGGCGGCGACCCGGACCGGCCGGGCAAGAAGAACCCGCTCGACCCGATGCTGTGGCTGGCGGCCCGTGAGGGCGAGCCCAGCTGGGACGGCGGCACCCTCGGCCGGGGCCGCCCCGGCTGGCACATCGAGTGCGTCGCCATCGCCCTGGACCACCTCGGCATGAGCTTCGACGTACAGGGCGGCGGCTCCGACCTCGCCTTCCCGCACCACGAGATGGGCGCCTCCCACGCCCAGGTGCTCACCGGCGAGTTCCCCATGGCCAAGGCGTACGTCCACGCGGGCATGGTCGGCCTGGACGGCGAGAAGATGTCCAAGTCCAAGGGCAACCTCGTCTTCGTCTCCACGCTGCGCCGCGACGGCGTCGACCCGGCCGCCATCCGGCTCGCCCTGCACTCCCACCACTACCGCGCGGACTGGGAGTGGACCGCCCAGGTGCTCCGGGACGCCGTGGACCGGCTCGGCCGCTGGCGCGCCGCCGTCTCCCGCCCGGACGGCCCGTCCGCCGACGCGCTGGTCGAGGAGGTCCGCGAGGCCCTGGCGAACGACCTGGACGCGCCCGCCGCGCTCGCGGCCGTGGACCGCTGGGCGGCCCGCCAGGAGAACGAGGGCGGCACCGACACGGGCGCCCCCGGCGTGGTCAGCCGCACCGTGGACGCGCTGCTCGGCGTGGCTCTGTAGCGCCGCGCACAGCGAAGCGGGGCGGTACCCGGCCGGGTACCGCCCCACTTCGTCCGTCCACCGGCTCAGTCCTCCGAGCCGTCCGTCTCGTCGCCCTCGGACGCGCCGGGCGTCTCCGGCTTCGGGGGCCTCGGCGGGCGGGTGCGGCCGCTCGGCGCGTCCCGGCGGTAGGGCCCGCTGTCCGAGCCGTCCGCCGTGGCGTGCCCGCCCGGACCGCCGACGTCCCGGCGCCGCAGATACCGCTCGAACTCGCGCGCGATGGCCTCGCCGGACGCCTCCGGCAGCTCGGCGGTGTCCCGGGCCTCCTCCAGCGTCTGCACGTACTCCGCGACCTCGCTGTCCTCCGAGGCCAGCTGGTCCACGCCGGTCTGCCAGGCACGCGCGTCCTCGGACAGCTCGCCCTGCGGTACGCGCAGGTCCAGCAGGTCCTCAAGACGGTTCAGCAGCGCCAGCGTGGCCTTCGGGTTGGGCGGCTGGGAGACGTAGTGCGGCACCGCCGCCCACAGCGACACCGCGGGCACCCCGGCATGCGCGCACGCCTCCTGGAGCACCCCGACGATGCCCGTCGGGCCCTCGTACCTGGTCTCCTCCAGGTTCATCCGGCGGGCCAGGTCGGCGTCCGAGGTGACCCCGCTGACCGGCACCGGACGGGTGTGCGGGGTGTCGCCGAGCAGCGCGCCCAGGATCACCACCAGCTCCACGCCCAGCTCATGGGCGAAGCCCAGCAGCTCGTTGCAGAAGGAGCGCCAGCGCATCGACGGCTCGATACCGCGCACCAGCACCAGGTCACGGGGCTTGTCCCCGCCGACGCGGACCACCGACAGCCGGGTCGTCGGCCAGGTGATCTTGCGTACGCCGCCCTCCATGAAGACCGTGGGGCGGTTCACCTGGAAGTCGTAGTAGTCCTCGGCGTCCAGCGCCGCGAACACCTCGCCCTTCCACTCGCGCTCCAGGTGCGCGACCGCCGTGGAGGCGGCGTCACCGGCATCGTTCCAGCCCTCGAACGCGGCCACCATGACTGGGTCGATCAGCTCGGGAACACCCTCCAGCTCGATCACCCAGTGCCTCCTTCCGACGTGCTCTCGCCTGACCACCCAACCTTACGGCGTCCGACAGGAGCCCCAGCAGCCCCCTCGCACGGGGCTGAACGGATCACTGCCCCGAACCCCGGCCCGGAACACCCCGCAGCGCGGCCTGCTCCCGGACGCCGTCCACCGGGGTACCCCGGCCCCGCGTCCCCGCCGCACCGCCGCCCGCCAGGTGGGACTGGAGCCGCAGGTGCCGGAACTCGAAGCACGCGCCCGACCTGCGCAGCACACCCCGCCGGTGGGCGTCCTCCAGGAACGCCATCAGCCGCCACGGCAGCCGCCCGGTCGCCGCCAGCCACACCCGGGCCACCGCGAACCTCCCCCAGGCGCTCAGCGCCAGCGCGGCGGCCCCCAGCGGCAGCCACAGCCGCGTCCCGACATGCGCGAGGCCGCCCCAGTCGCCGGGCAGCGTCATCACCGGCACACAGACCAGCCCCACCAGCAGCGCCACCACCCCGGCCCGGGTGAACGACGCCGTGCGGTCCGTACGCAGCGACGAACCCGGGCCCGTCGCCCGCATGATGTCCGACGGCACGCTCAGCGCCCGGTAGACCCCGCACACGCATCCGCCCACCAGCCCGACCAGCACCCCGCCGGCCACGAACGGCGGCAGACAGCGCATCAGCAGTCCCGCGGCCGGACCCTGGGTGAGCCAGCCACGGGCGGGCGCGGGCAGCACGGACCGCAGATTCGCCGGGTACACCTCGGTCGCGCCCTCGGCGAGCGCCAGCCGCACCACGACGACCCCCTCCCGCGACTCGAACACCGTCCGCCAGGACGTGAAGGGACGGCAGGTGCGGTCCTTCACGAGCGGGATCGCGCAGTCGGGCGGCTCCGCGTCGCCCGGGTAGGCGATGGGCCGCGCGCCGTCACCGGGGATCAGCATCATCCCGCGCAGCGGCCGCGAGGTGACCGCCGTCCGCGCCCCGTCCCGTACGGCGAACCGCCAGCCGTCGATCCGCCGGCCCGCCAGGTCCTGCGCGGCCCCCGACTTCAGCACCGTCACCCCGACCGCCGCCAGCCCGGCGGCCGTGCAGGCGGTGATCCCGATCAGCAGGGCGGCCGCCGTGCCCCGTACCGCACCGGCCGCGAAGCGCCGGCCGACCCGGCCCGCGCGGTGCGGATGAGGGCCGTCCTGCCGATGGGTGCCGCTCACCAGGAGCGCCGTCCCCGCGGCCACGCAGGTGGTGCCGATCAGCGCGGTCCACGGGTCGCGCGAGGAGTCCAGCAGCACCGAGCCCGCCGACACCGCCCCGCCCACCAGCACGGTCGCGCCCAGCACCCGCGCCACCGCCCGGCCCGCCGCACCGCTCCAGGGCAGTCCGAGCGGCACCGGGCGGCGGGGGAGCCCGGCGATGCCGAAGAACAGGGTGAACAGCAGCGAGAACAGGCAGCCGCCGAGCAGATCCGGCAGCCAGCCGTCGGTCAGCGTGCCGTAGCGGAAGCCGAACCGCAGATCGTCGGCGCAGGCGAACGCCGCCCACAGCAGGCCGCTCACCAGCGCGGTCAGCAGCGTCTGGCGCAGAATGAACCGTCTGCCCGGCGGGCCCCCGTCCCGCGGCAGCAGACAGGCGGCGCCGAACGCGAACCCCAGGGTCTGCCCGAACAGCGTCGCGCCCACCGAGACGACGTCCTCCGGACCGGCCTGCCCGCCCGCCACCCGCGCCACCATCACCGGGAGCACCAGCAGCGCCTGCACGGCCAGCGCAAGCAGCCCCGGCGTGTACACCCGGAGCGCGGTGGGCAGCATCGACTCCAGCTCCCACCAGGCGAGCCGCCCCGTGTCGCGGTGCCGCAACGCCCGCGCCAGCACGGTGAGCCGGCGCTCCGCGTCGGAGGTGGCACGCGGCCCGGCACCGGCGAACGCGGCCGGTACGAACGCCCCGAGCAGGTGCTCCTCCACCGATGCCACCGTGGGGAAGCGCTTGACGTCCAGCAGCTCGGAGGGGTCACCGGAGGTGTCGCCGTAGACCGCGCGGGCCAGCGAGACCATCAGGGGCGTGGTGAGCGCCCGCGCCGGAGCCGACCCGGGCCGCTCGCCCAGCTCCCGCAGTACGGGCGTCCACACCGTGGCCCGCCCGCCGTCCGCCGTCGGCATCGGCCGGGCGGTGCGCTCCAGGTGGGACCCGGCCTGCGCCAGGTCCAGCGGCCGCAGCCGGACCACCTCGGCGGCGGTGAGCACGTCACCCTCGGCCACCGCCGTCGCCCACGCCTCCTCACGGCTGGTGAGCAGCAGCGGCAGATCGTCGTCCAGCTCGGCGTTGACCCGCCGTACGGCCTGTGCCCAGCCGGGGCGGGCCAGCTCGTCGAAGCCGTCCAGTACCGGCATGACGAGCCCCGAGTCCAGCAGGGCGCGGGCCAGGGTGCGCCGCCCGTCGGGGGCGGCCAGCGGGGGGTAGTCGGCGGCCAGCCGCTCGGCCAGCCAGTCGCGCAGCCCCGTACGCCAGGGGTCCCACCCGGCCAGCGGGACGATCACCGGGACCGGCCCGCCCGGGGGACGGACGGCCAGCCGGCCGAGGACGAAGCGCAGCGCCAGCACGCTCTTGCCGGACCCCGGGCCTCCCAGCACCACCAGCCGGCGCCCCGGGGGCAGGGGGGAGGAGCCGGGCACGAGCGCCACCCCCGCGTCGCGCGGGGCGGGCAGCGGCTGGGCGCGGCGGACGTTCTCCGGATGGTCCGCCAGCCGCGGGTCGGCCGGTGCCCAGCCCACCTCGATCGGCATGGGGTCCCGCAGCCGCCGGAACCGGGCCTCCGCCGCCCACTGGTCCCGGACGGCCTCGGCCAGCGCGTCCGCGGCCCGCCGCCGGTCCTCGGCCGCCGAACGCGGCGGGTCCCCGTCGCCGCGCAGGATGTCGGCCACCAGGGCCACCACCGACACGAACGCGCCGATCGCGGAGATCAGGACCCCCGCGACCGCCATGTCCAGCCACCAGAACCGCAGGACCGCCGCGAGGGCGGCGAGCGCGGCACCGCTCGCGCCGAGGCCGAGGCGCCGCCGCGTCCGCGCCCTGTGCCATCCGCCTCGCATATGACCGCTCCCCGCACCAGGGCCTCGCCCCACTCCGCCGCTGCCGGACCCACCGTTGTCGGAAAGATCCGTTTTAGTCGCAGAGCGGCCATGGAACGCCCGCTTCGAAACACGTTCGAGGGAGCGCGCGGAAGTGTTCGGGGGGCATACGGAGGTGCGGGTACGCGCCAGGGGCGGTTCCACCGGTCGCACCGGTACGGAACCGCCCCTGAGCGGGCCTGGCCACCTGGCCCGACCACCTGGCTACCGCTTGCCCTCCAGGATCTCGCGCACCTTGGCGCGCACCTCGTCCGTTGCCAGGCCGCGGATGGTCAGCGTGGTGCGGCGGCGCAGCACGTCGTCCGTCGTCTCGGCCCACTCGCGGTCGCGGGCCCAGACGACCTGCGCCCAGATCTCCGGGGCGTCGGGGTGGACCCGCTCGGCCAGCTCCGGGTGCTCGTTGGCCAGCCGGGCGATGTCGAAGGCCAGCGAGCCGTAGTGCGTGGCCAGGTGGCGGGCGGTGTCGGCGCTCATGCGGGGGCCGGGCGCCGGGTGGTCCACCAGCAGCCGGTGTTCGACCGCGCGCGGGTTGGCGACACCCGGCAGCGGCAGCCGCTTGGGCAGCTCGGAGACCGGCTCGAAGTCGTCTCCGAGCGGCCGGCCCGGCAGCTCCTCCAGCTTCCTCAGCACGGTCCGCCCGATGTGCCGGAACGTGGTCCACTTGCCGCCGGCCACCGACAGCATCCCGCCCGGACCCTCGGTGACCACCGTCTCCCGCTTGGCCTTCGACGTGTCGCCGGGGCCGCCCGGCAGCACCCGCAGCCCGGCGAAGGAGTAGGCGATGAGGTCCCGCTGGAGCTGCTGGTCGCGGACGGAGAACGCTGCCTCGTCCAGGATCTGGGAGATGTCCGACTCGGTGACGGACACATCCGCGGGGTCGCCCTCGTACACCTCGTCGGTGGTGCCGAGCAGCAGCATGTCCTCCCAGGGCAGGGCGAACGTGATGCGGTACTTGTCTATCGGGGTGGCCAGCGCCGCCTTCCAGGGGGCGGTGCGCTTCAGGACCAGGTGCGCGCCCTTGGACAGGCGGATCGAGGGGGCCGCGTGCGGGTCCTCCATCCGGCGCAGGTGGTCCACCCACGGTCCGGTGGCGTTCAGCACCAGGCGGGCGTTCACCCCGAACTCCTCGCCGGTGAACCGGTCCTTCAGCTCGGCCCCGGTGACCCGGCCGCGCGTGGTGCGCAGCCCGGTGACCTCGGCGTGGTTCAGGACGACCGCACCCGCGTCGACGGCCGCGCGGACCGTCATCAGCGCCATACGGGCGTCGTTCATCTGGTCGTCGCCGTACACGGCCACGGCCTTCAGGTTGTCGGTGCGCAGCTCGGGCACGTCCTGCGCGGCCTTCGACGGCGAGAGCAGATGCCCGACGCCGTCGCCGAACGCGGAGAGCGCGGAGTAGGCGAAGACGCCCGCGCCGAGCTTGGCCGCGCCGTGCGGGCCGCCCTTGTACACCGGGAGGTAGAAGGTGAGCGGGTTCGCCAGGTGGGGGGCCACCTGGCGGGAGACCGCACGCCGTTCGAAGTGGTTCTCCGCGACCAGCCTCACCGCGCCGGTCTGCAGGTAGCGCAGGCCGCCGTGGAGCAGCTTGGAGGAGGCGGAGGAGGTGGCGCCGGCGAAGTCACCGGCGTCGACCAGCGCCACCCTGAGCCCGGACTGCGCGGCGTGCCAGGCGGTGGAGATACCCAGGATGCCGCCGCCGATCACAAGCAGGTCGTACGACGCCCCGGCGAGCTGCTCCCTGGTCTCGGCGCGGCTCGGATCGGAGCCGTAGGCCGGGTGTGTGCCGAGAGCAGGAACGGACTTCAGGGTGGTGGGACTGGTCATGGCGGTACTTAACTCCTTGTCGGAGCCGGACCCGGCGGCTGGGCCGGTCCGGTCAGCTCTCGTCCTCGAGCCAGCCCATGGTCCGCTCGACGGCCTTGAGCCAGCTCTTGTACTCACGGTCGCGGGTCTCCGCGTCCATGCGGGGGGTCCATTCGGCGGCCCGGCGCCAGTTGGCGCGCAGCTCGTCGGTGCTGGACCAGAAGCCGACGGCGAGACCGGCGGCGTAGGCGGCACCGAGACAGGTGGTCTCGGCGACCATCGGGCGGACCACCGGAGCGTCCAGCACGTCCGCGAGCTGCTGCATCAGCAGGTTGTTCGCGGTCATGCCGCCGTCCACCTTGAGCGTGGTCAGCTCGACGCCGGAGTCCTTCGTCATGGCGTCCGCGATCTCCCGCGTCTGCCAGGCGGTGGCCTCCAGGACGGCGCGCGCGAGGTGCGCCTTGGTGACGTACCGGGTCAGGCCCGCGATCACACCGCGCGCGTCGGAGCGCCAGTGCGGGGCGAACAGACCGGAGAACGCCGGTACGAAGTAGGCGCCGCCGTTGTCCTCGACCGAGAGCGCGAGCGTCTCGATCTCGGCGGCGGTGGAGATGAGGCCCATCTGGTCGCGCATCCACTGCACCAGCGAGCCGGTGACGGCGATGGAGCCCTCCAGGGCATACACCGTCGGCTGCTCGCCGATCTTGTAGCCGACGGTGGTCAGCAGACCGGCGTAGGAGTTGATGATCTCCTCGCCGGTGTTCATCACCATGAAGGTGCCGGTGCCGTAGGTGGACTTGGTCTCGCCCTCGGAGAAGCAGGTCTGGCCGAAAAGGGCCGCCTGCTGGTCGCCGAGCGCGGAGGCTACGGGGATGCCGCCGAGCAGGTCGCCGAGGCTTCCGCCGGTGATCTCGCCGTACACCTCGGCGGAGGACCGGATCTCGGGCAGCATCTGCTCGGGCACACCGATGGACTCGCAGATCTTCTTGTCCCACCGCATGGTGTGCAGGTTCATCAGCATGGTGCGCGAGGCGTTGGTCACGTCGGTGACGTGCTGCCCGCCCTCCGCGCCGCCGGTCAGGTTCCAGATGACCCAGCTGTCCATGGTGCCGAAGAGGATGTCCCCGGCCTCGGCGCGCTCCCGCAGGCCCTCGACGTTGTCCAGCAGCCAGCGGGCCTTGGGACCGGCGAAGTAGGACGCCAGCGGCAGACCGGTCTCGCGGCGGAAGCGGTCCTGACCGACGTTGCGGCCCAGTTCCCGGCAGAGGGCGTCGGTGCGGGTGTCCTGCCAGACGATGGCGTTGTGGACGGGCTCACCGGTGTTCCTGTCCCACAGCACGGTCGTCTCGCGCTGGTTGGTGATGCCGATGGCCTTGATGTCGTCACGGGTGATGCCGGCCTTGTCGACGGCGGAGGCGACGACCTCCTGGACGTTCGTCCAGATCTCGTTCGCGTCGTGTTCGACCCAGCCGGGCTTGGGGAAGATCTGCTCGTGCTCCTTCTGGTCGACGGAGACGATGCGGCCGTCCCGGTCGAAGACGATGCAGCGCGAGGAGGTCGTGCCCTGGTCGATCGCGGCGATGAACGGGCCTGCGGTGTGGGCGTCGGTCACTGTGTGCTCCTGGGAGATCCGAGGTGAGGGTGCGGTGCCTGCGGTGTGTACGGCGCTTACTCGAATGATCGGTGCTTTTGACGCAAATCGTTACTCGTCAGGCGAAAGCGACGTTGTAGAGACCCGCGGCGATCGCGCCGCCGATCAGTGGACCGACCACCGGGACCCATGCGTAGCTCCAGTCCGAACCGCCCTTGTTCGGCAGCGGCAGCAGGGCGTGCACGATGCGCGGGCCGAGGTCGCGGGCCGGGTTGATCGCGTATCCGGTCGGACCGCCCAGCGACAGACCGATCGAGACGACCACCAGGGCGGTGATCAGGGCGCCCACCGGGCCCAGACCGTTGCCCTCGTTGTTCAGGCCCTGGGTGAGGATCGCCAGCACCAGCACGATCGTGCCGATGATCTCCGTGAGGAGGTTCTGCACCGCGTTCCGGATCTCCGGGCCGGTGGAGAAGACGCCCAGCACCGGACCGGCTGCCGCCTCCTCGGCCTCGACCGCCTTCGTCGTGTCCTGCGCGCCGGACCCGCCGACGATCTCCCGGTCGGTCAGGTGCGCGTGGAACTGGCCCAGGTACGCCACCCAGACCAGCGTCGCGCCGATCATCGCGCCCAGCAACTGGCCGCCCCAGTACACGGGCAGGTCGCCGTAGTCGTGGTCCTTGATCGCCAGCGCGAGGCTCACGGCGGGGTTGAGATGCGCGCCGGAGAGTGGCGCCGAGGTGTAGACGGCCGTCAGCACGGCGAAGCCCCACCCGAAGGCGATGGCCAGCCATCCGGCGCCGCGCGCCTTGGACGCCTTCAGCGTCACGGCGGCACACACGCCGCCACCGAGCAGGATGAGTACGGCGGTTCCTATGGTCTCGCCGATGAAGATGTCGGAGCTGGACACCCGAGACTCCTTTGTCCTTCGTCCAGGGGACTCGGCCCTGGGCGCTGTCGCAACCTTAACGCGTAATACCGAAAGGTGTTCGACAATGCCGACCGATGGACGGGAGTCTCGCCCTCGGCGCACATACGCGTCAAGGGTTCGGTGGGCGAAAAAGAACACAGAAGCCGGAATCGTCGCGGACGGGGGCACAGCAGACCGGCCCCCGCCCCGGAGCCGGGATGGGGGCCGTACGGAAGGGCCGTGCTCAGAAGCGGGCCGCGCCCAGGTCCCGGGACACCGCGCGGGCGCAGTCCCGCACCGCCGCGACCAGCTCCGGGCGCGGTTCGCCGCCCCGGCACAGCCGCTCGACCGCGCCGGCGATCCCCACCGCGCCCACCGGCATCCGGCGCCGGTCGTGGATCGGCGCGGCCAGGGAGGCCACGCCCTCCCAGGTCTCCTCCAGGTCGGCCGCGTAGCCGCGCGCCCGGGTGAGGTCCAGCACCTGCTCGAAGTCCTCCGGCGCGCACACCGTACGGTCGGTGAACGCCTTGCGGGGGGAGTCCAGCGCCTCGCTGTGGGCCACCGGGTCGTAGGCGGAGAGCACCTTGCCCAGCGCCGTGGAGTGCAGGGGCTGCATCGCCCCGATCTCCAGCACCTGGCGGCTGTCGTCCGGGCGGAAGACGTGGTGCACGATCAGCACGCCCTGCTGGTGCAGCACGCCCAGGTACACGCTCTCCCCGCTGGAGCGGGCCAGGTCGTCGGCCCACACCAGGGCCCGCGCCCGCAGCTCGTGCACGTCCAGGTACGTGGTGCCCAGGCGCAGCAGCTCCGCGCCCAGCTGATAGCGGCCCGACGCCTCGTCCTGCTCCACGAAGCCCTCGTGCTGGAGGGTGCGCAGGATGCCGTGCGCGGTGCCCTTGGCCAGGCCCAGCGACGAGGCGATGTCGGAGAGGCCGAGCCGCCGCTCACCGCCCGCGAGCAGCCGCAGCATCGCGGCCGCCCGTTCGAGCGACTGGATGTTCCGTGCCATCGCCGTCCTGCCTCCGTCCGCTTCGGCCGCCGCCGAGCCATCCCACCGCGTTCGGCAATGCCGAACACTACCGGTCCACGCCGATTTCCCGCCAATGAGCGGGACCGCCCCGGAACCCTCATTTTCCGGCCACGGCACCGACCCGGCCGGACTGCGCCATCCGCGTCCGTGTCGTGGACGCCTGTCCCCATCCAAGCCCACGTGCGGCTACGCTGACGCCGTGCCCCTTGCCAGGTCCGCCCCGGCAGGCGCATAGCCGACAGCCGTCGCATCCAAGGGAGCCCCTTCATGGCCTCGTCGCCGACGTCCCCTTCCGCCGACAGCCGGACCCGTGCGTCCGCGCTCCGTCAGGCACTCGCCACCCGTGTGGTGGTCGCCGACGGAGCCATGGGCACCATGCTCCAGGCCCAGGAACCGACCCTCGACGACTTCCAGCAGCTCGAAGGCTGCAACGAGATCCTGAACCTCACCCGCCCCGACATCGTGCGCTCCGTCCACGACGCGTACTTCGAGGTCGGCGTCGACTGCGTCGAGACCAACACCTTCGGCGCCAACCACTCCGCGCTCGGCGAGTACGACATCCCCGAGCGCGTACACGAACTCTCCGAGACGGGCGCCCGCGTCGCCCGGGAGAGCGCCGACGCCTTCACCGCCCGCGACGGCCGCCCCCGCTGGGTGCTCGGCTCCATGGGCCCCGGCACCAAGCTGCCCACCCTCGGTCACGCCCCCTACACCACCCTGCGCGACGCCTACCAGCGGAACGCCGAAGGACTGGTCACCGGCGGCGCCGACGCCCTGCTGATCGAGACCACCCAGGACCTGCTGCAGACCAAGGCGGCCGTCCTCGGCGCCCGGCGCGGCCTGGACGCCCTCGGCATCGACCTGCCCCTCATCGTCTCCGTGACCGTCGAGACCACCGGCACCATGCTGCTCGGCTCCGAGATCGGCGCCGCGCTCACCGCGCTGGAACCCCTCGGCATCGACATGATCGGCCTGAACTGCGCCACCGGGCCCGCCGAGATGAGCGAGCACCTGCGCCACCTCGCCCGCAACGCCCGCATCCCGCTGTCCTGCATGCCCAACGCCGGCCTCCCCGTCCTCGGCAAGGACGGCGCGCACTACCCGCTCACCGCCCCCGAGCTGGCCGACGCCCAGGAGACCTTCGTCCACGAGTACGGCCTCTCCCTGGTCGGCGGCTGCTGCGGCACCACCCCCGAGCACCTGCGCCAGGTCGTCGAGCGGGTCCGCGACCTCACCCCGGCCGAGCGCCGGCCGCGCCCCGAGGCGGGCGCCGCCTCCCTCTACCAGTCGGTGCCCTTCCGCCAGGACACCTCCTACCTCGCCATCGGCGAGCGCACCAACGCCAACGGGTCGAAGAAGTTCCGCGAGGCCATGCTGGAGGCCCGCTGGGACGACTGCGTGGAGCTGGCCCGCGAGCAGATCCGCGAGGGCGCGCACCTGCTCGACCTGTGCGTCGACTACGTCGGCCGCGACGGCGTCAGCGACATGGCCGAACTCGCCGGCCGCCTCGCCACCGCCTCCACCCTCCCCATCGTGCTCGACTCCACCGAGGTCGACGTCATCCGGGCCGGCCTGGAGAAGCTCGGCGGCCGCGCCGTGATCAACTCGGTGAACTACGAGGACGGCGACGGCCCCGACTCCCGCTTCGCCAAGGTCACCCGGCTCGCCCAGGAGCACGGCGCCGCCCTGATCGCGCTCACCATCGACGAGGAGGGCCAGGCCCGCACCCCGGAGAAGAAGGTCGAGATCGCCGAACGGCTCATCGCCGACCTCACCGGGAACTGGGGCATCCGCGAGGAGGACATCCTCATCGACACCCTGACCTTCACCATCTGTACCGGTCAGGAGGAGTCCCGCAAGGACGGCACCGCCACCATCGACGCCATCCGCGAACTCAAGCGGCGCCACCCGGACGTCCAGACCACCCTCGGCCTGTCCAACATCTCCTTCGGCCTCAACCCTGCCGCCCGCATCCTGCTGAACTCCGTCTTCCTCGACGAATGCGTCAGAGCCGGCCTGGACTCGGCCATCGTGCACGCCTCCAAGATCCTGCCCATCGCCCGCTTCAGCGAGGAGGAGGTCAAGACCGCCCTCGACCTCATCCACGACCGCCGCGCCGAGGGCTACGACCCGCTGCAGAAGCTGATGGCGCTCTTCGAGGGCGCCACCGCCAAGTCCCTGCGCGCCGGCAAGGCCGAGGAACTGGCCGCGCTGCCCCTGGACGAACGCCTCAAGCGCCGCATCATCGACGGCGAGCGCAACGGCCTCGAAGCCGACCTCGACGACGCCCTGCGGGACCGCCCCGCCCTCGACATCGTCAACGACACCCTCCTCGACGGCATGAAGACCGTCGGTGAACTCTTCGGCTCCGGCCAGATGCAGCTGCCGTTCGTGCTGCAGTCCGCCGAGGTCATGAAGACGGCGGTCGCGCACCTCGAACCGCACATGGAGAAGTCCGACGCCGAGGGCAAGGGCACCATCGTGCTGGCCACCGTGCGCGGCGACGTCCACGACATCGGCAAGAACCTCGTCGACATCATCCTGTCCAACAACGGCTACAACGTGGTCAACCTCGGCATCAAACAGCCCGTCTCCGCGATCCTGGACGCCGCCGAGGAACACCGCGCCGACGTCATCGGCATGTCCGGCCTCCTGGTCAAGTCCACCGTGATCATGAAGGAGAACCTGGAGGAGCTGAACCAGCGCGGACTGGCGGCCGACTATCCGGTCATCCTCGGCGGCGCCGCCCTCACCCGCGCCTACGTCGAACAGGACCTCCACGAGATCTACGAGGGCGAGGTCCGCTACGCCCGCGACGCCTTCGAGGGCCTGCGCCTGATGGACGCCCTCATCGGCGTCAAGCGCGGCCGGCCCGGCGCCCGGCTCCCCGAACTCAAGCAGCGCCGGGTCCGCGCCACCCCCGCCGCGGCCCTCCCCGAGGAGCCCGCGCAGGAGGGCCACGTGCGCTCCGACGTGCGCACCGACAACCCGGTGCCCGCCCCGCCCTTCTGGGGCACCCGCGTCGTCAAGGGCATCCAGCTCAAGGAGTACGCCTCCTGGCTCGACGAGGGCGCCCTCTTCAAGGGCCAGTGGGGGCTGAAGCAGGCCCGCACGGGCGACGGCCCCACCTACGAGGAACTCGCCGAGACCGAGGGCCGCCCCCGGCTGCGCGGCCTGCTGGACCGCCTCCAGACCGAGAACCTGCTGGAGGCCGCCGTCGTCCACGGCTACTTCCCCTGCGTCTCCAAGGACGACGACCTGATCATCCTGGACGAGGACGGCAACGAACGCACCCGCTTCACCTTCCCCCGCCAGCGCCGGGGCCGCCGGCTCTGCCTCGCCGACTACTTCCGCCCTGAGGAGTCCGGCGAGCGGGACGTGGTCGGCCTCCAGGTCGTCACCGTCGGCTCCCGCATCGGCGAGGAGACCGCCAAGCTCTTCGAGGCCAACGCCTACCGCGACTACCTCGAACTGCACGGTCTCTCCGTCCAGTTGGCCGAAGCGCTCGCCGAGTACTGGCACGCCCGGGTCCGCGCCGAACTCGGCTTCGCCGGGGAGGACCCCGCCGACATCGAGGACATGTTCGCCCTGAAGTACCGGGGTGCCCGCTTCTCCCTCGGCTACGGCGCCTGCCCCAACCTGGAGGACCGCGCCAAGATCGCCGACCTGCTCCGGCCCGAGCGGATCGGCGTCCACCTCTCCGAGGAGTTCCAGCTCCACCCCGAGCAGTCCACCGACGCCATCGTCATCCACCACCCCGAGGCGAAGTACTTCAACGCCCGCTGATCGCCCTGACCAGGCCGATCAAGAGACACGCGCGCACGACAGGCGTTCCGGGCGCGGGCGACGTATGCTGGTCGGTCCACCGCAGGCCGGTTCCCCTTCCGGGAACCGGCCTGATCGTCCCTCAAGGAGGTGCGCCCGGATGACCAGCACGGTCCCCGCGCTCGGAACCCGTACGGCCGAGGGCTCCGCCCTTCAAGCGGTCCTCCTCGACATGGACGGCACCCTGGTGGACACCGAGGGCTTCTGGTGGGACGTCGAGGTCGAGGTCTTCGCCGCCCTCGGGCACACCCTCGACGAGTCCTGGCGGCATGTCGTCGTCGGCGGCCCGATGACCCGCAGCGCCGGTTTCCTCATCGAGGCCACCGGCGCCGCCATCACCCTCGCCGAACTCTCCGTCCTCCTCAACGACGGCTTCGAGGCCCGTATCGGCAGCCACCTCCCGCTGATGCCCGGCGCCGCCCGGCTGCTCGCCGAACTCCACGAGCACGACATCCCGACCGCCCTGGTCTCCGCCTCCCACCGGCGCATCATCGACCGCGTGCTGACCGCGCTGGGCCCGCACCACTTCCGTCTCTCCATCGGCGGCGACGAGGTGTCCCGCACCAAGCCCCACCCCGACCCCTACCTGCTGGCCGCCGCGGGACTCGGCGCCGACCCGGCCCGGTGTGCCGTCATCGAGGACACCGCCACCGGAGTCGCCGCGGCCGAGGCGGCCGGCTGCCACGTGGTCGCCGTCCCCTCCATCGCGCCGATCGTCCCCGCCGAACGGCGCACCGTCGTACCCTCGCTGGAACAGGTCGACCTGTCTTTTCTGCGCGGGCTGATGACGCTCACGCACTAGGCGTTCACCCAGCGTGCGAAAACAATGGTGACCAGGGGCGCAATTCCCGCGAACGGCGCCCCCGGAAGGAATCCGGCGCCGCCGGGCCGGCCGAATTCCGTTATGTCGGACCGCAGTTGACACTGTGACGTTCACCACTCCCGGTGGTCTCGACAGGACTGCCCGTATATGCAGAAAACCGCGCCCCGCGCGGGACCGTCGGGTCCTTGTGTCCTGATTGATGAACCGTTGTACGAAACCTGCCGCTGACGGTTTTTCGGTGCGTCCACACCCGGTCTCACTGCGTGATGAGCCCTCAACTCGGGCGGCCGTGAGCCGTTCTGCGGGCGCGGACTAATGTCGACGCGACAACATCGCACCAACCCCGTGATCCTCCGCCGCGCCACCTCCGCCTGCCGGGTTCACGGAATCGAAGCTCTGGAGAAGGCCCCGCATGAACCGCAAGACTCTGGTGCTCCCGGCAGTGGCCGGCCTGCTCACGCCGGTGCTCGCCGCGTGCGGCGGAACCGACAGCGGGGCCGGCAAAGGCGACCCCATCGTCGTCGGCACCACGGACCGGTTCACGGCGACGAGCGACGCCCCCGCGCCCCTCGACCCCGCCTACGCCTACGACGTCGGCACCTGGAACATCCTGCGCCAGACCGTGCAGACCCTGATGACCCAGCCCAAGGGCGAGGGCAGCCCCGTCCCGGAGGCCGCCGAGAGCTGCGGCTTCACCGACACCGGCAACGAGCGCTACGCCTGCAAGCTGCGCAGCGGCCTGAAGTTCGCCTCCGGCGAGTCCGTGACCGCCGCCGATGTGAAGTACTCCATCGACCGTGCGATGAAGCTCCAGGCGGACAGCGGTGTCGCGTCCCTGCTGAACACCATCGACACCGTGGAGACGCAGGGCGACCGCGAGGTCATCTTCCATCTGAAGACGGCCGACGCCACCTTCCCCTTCAAGCTGTCCACCCCGGTCGCGGGCATCATCAGCCCCAAGTCGTACGCCAAGGACAAGCTGCGCGACGGCTTCGAGGTCGACGGCTCCGGCCCGTACACCTTCAAGGCCGAGGTCAAGGGCGACGCGATGGTCTCCGGCGTGTTCACCAAGAACCCCTCGTACAAGGGGAACGTCGTGCTGAACAACGACAAGGTGGAGATCCGTTCCTTCGACGACGCCGACGCCATGACCACGGCGATCGACCGCGGCGACATCGACGTCATGAGCCGCACCATGTCGCCCAGCCAGATCCAGAAGCTCGACGGCGGCTCGGACAGCAACGCCGAACTGATCGACATGCCGGGCCTCGAGATCCGCTACCTGGCCTTCAACACCACGGCGCCGACCGTGAAGGACAAGGCCGTCCGCCAGGCGATGGCCCAGATCATCAACCGCGGCGAACTGGTCTCCAAGGTCTACGGCACCCAGGCCGAGCCCCTGTACTCCCTGGTGCCCGCCACCCTGACCGGCCACTCCAACTCGTTCTTCAACAAGTACGGCGACCCCAGCCCCGGCAAGGCCAAGGTGCTGCTCGCCAAGGCCGGCGTCACCACCCCGGTCAAGCTGACCCTGCACTACACCACCGACCACTACGGCTCCGCCACCAAGCAGGAGTTCGAGATCCTGCGCAAGCAGCTCAACGCCAGCGGTCTCTTCGACGTGCGCATCCAGGGCCACCCCTGGGCCACCTTCCGCCCCGCGGAGCAGAAGGGCCAGTACGACGTCTACGGCATGGGCTGGTTCCCCGACTTCCCGGACGCCGACAGCTTCGTGGCGCCGTTCCTCGACAAGAACAACTTCCTCGGTTCGCCTTACTCCAACACCAGGATCCAGCGGACGCTGATCCCCGAGTCCCGCCGCGAGGCGGACCGGCTCGACGCCGCCAAGAGCCTCACCGACATCCAGGACACCGTCGCCGAGGACGTCCCCGTGCTGCCCCTGTGGCAGGGCAAGCAGTACGTCGCCGCGCGGGACGACATCACGGGCACCTCGTACGCCCTGAACTCCTCCTCGACGCTCCAGCTGTGGGAGCTCGGCCGTGGTGTGAGCGGCTGACGTCTCCCGTACCCGGGGCCGCGACCCGACGACAAGGCACTGCTGTGAACATGCGCGACCAGTGGCCGGTCCTGCCCGTGGTGGTGGGGTTGGCCTGCGGCCTGTTGACCGGCTGCGGCTCCGGGACCGACGATGCCAAGGGCACCGGCCGGGCCGTGGTGATGGGAATGTCCGACGACGTCCTCGCCACCGATCCGGCTTCCGGCTACGACCCCGGCTCCTGGCTGCTGTTCGACAATGTCTTCCAGTCGCTCCTCAGCTTCCCCAACAGCGGCACCCAGCCGGAACCGGAGCTGGCGAAGTCCTGCGCGTTCGCGGACGCGCGGGCCACCGTCTTCATCGACACCTACGGCGCCCGCCCCTCCAAGGCCAAGGCCGCCAAGGCCCTCAGCGGCGACGGCATCACCGGCAAGGTCGAGCTGACCCTCTGGTCCACCCCCGCCCGCTACGGCCCCGCCACCGACGCCGAACTGCGCGCCGTAGCCGACCAGCTGAACGCCAGCGGCCTCTTCGACGCCGGCGTCAAGTCCGTCGACTTCGGCCAGTACGAGAAGGACATCGCCGCCGGCAAGTACGGCGTCTACGTCAAGGGCTGGGTCCCCGACTACCCGGACGCCGACAACTTCACCGCCCCCTTCTTCGGCAAGGACAACGTCCTGTCCAACGGCTACGCCAACAAGCGCCTCACCGGCACTCTGCTCCCGGCCACCGCCGCCCAGAGCGACCGCGCCGCCACCGACAAGGACTTCGCCCAGCTCCAGGACATCGTCGCCGACCAGCTGCCCCTGCTCCCCGTCTGGCAGGCCAAGCAGTACGCCGTCGCCCGCGACGGGGTCTACGGCCTCGAGAACTGCCTCGACGCCTCCACCGTGTTCCGCTTCTGGGAACTCAGCAAGAGCTGACCCCGCCCCGGCACACAGAGGGCGCCCCTTCCACCGGAAGAGGCGCCCTCTGCCGTTCTCACTGCGCGCCCGGCCGCACCAGACCACTCTCGTACGCGTACACCGCGGCCTGCACCCGGTCCCTGAGGCCCAGCTTCGTCAGCACATGCCCCACATGCGTCTTCACCGTCGTCTCGCTCACGAACAGATCCGCCGCGATCTCCGCGTTCGACAACCCGCGCGCCACCAGCTTCAGCACCTCCACCTCACGGTCCGTCAGCGTGTGCAGCGTGCTCGGCGCCGGCTCCTCACCCGACGGCAGATGCGTCGCGTACTTGTCCAGCAGCCGGCGCGTGATGCTCGGCGCCAGCATCGCCTCACCCGCGGCCACCACCCGGATCGCCTGCACCAGCTCGTCCGCCGGAGCGTCCTTCAGCAGGAAACCGCTCGCCCCCGCCCTGAGCGCCTCCACCACGTACTCGTCCAGATCGAACGTCGTCAGCACCAGCACCTTCGCCGGACCGTCCCGCTCCGGACCCGTGATCTGCCGGGTCGCCTCCACCCCGTCCATCCGGGGCATACGGATGTCCATCAGCACGACATCCGGCTGCAGCGCGCGCACCTGGTCGAGCGCCTGCAGACCGTCACCTGCCTCACCGACGACCGCGATACCCGCCTCCGCCTCCAGGATCATCCGGAACCCGGTACGCAACAGCGGCTGGTCGTCGACCAAAAGGACGCGGATGGCCACGTGAGAACTCCTTCGCTAGACCGGCCCCATTCTGCCCGCATCCTCCGCACCGGACTCCGCCGCCCTCACGGCGAGCGGATACGGCGGGGGAGTACCCCCGAACTCCGGACACACCGCACGGTGATCGCACCAGCCGCACAGCTTCGTCGGCCGCGGCCGCCACACCCCCGACTCCGTCGCCTCCCGGATCGCCGCCCACAACGCCAGCAGCTTCCGCTCCACCCGCTCCAGATCCGCCGGCACCGGGTCGTAGGTCAGCACATCCCCGCTGCCGAGATACACCAGCTGCAGCCTCCTCGGCACCACCCGCTTCAGCCGCCACACCACCAGCGCGTAGAACTTCATCTGGAACAGCGCGTCCTCCGCGTACTCCGGCCGCGGCGCCTTGCCCGTCTTGTAGTCGACGATCCGCACCTCACCCGTGGGCGCCACATCCACCCGGTCGATGATCCCGCGCAGCCGCAGCCCCGAATCCAGCTCCGTCTCCACGAACAGCTCACGCTCCGCCGGCTCCAGCCGCGTCGGGTCCTCCAGCGCGAACCAGCGCTCCACCAGCAGCTCCGCCTCACCCAGCCAGCGCGCCAGCCGCTCACCCTCCGGATCACCCTCGAACAGCTCCGAGACCTCCGGACGGCTCTCCCGCAACCGGTCCCACTGCGCCGGGATCAACGACTTCGCGCGCGGCGCCGTACGCTCCGCCGCCGGCGCGTCGAACAACCGCTCAAGCACCGCGTGCACCAGCGTGCCCCGCGTCGCCGCCTCACTCGGCCTCTCCGGCAGCCGGTCGATCACCCGGAACCGGTACAGCAACGGACACCGCATGAAATCACTCGCCCGCGACGGAGACAGCGACGAAGGCGCCACGGCGGCCCGCGTGACACCCTCCGCGCCGCCCTCACCACCCCGGACACCCTCAGGGCCCCTGTCCTCACCGCTGCTCTCCATGACCCAAGACCATACGGCCCGGCACCGACAGCGACCCAGCCGCGCACCTCCCGCCCCCGGAACACCAGGGTGCCGGAGCGGACCGTGTCACCCCGGCCGCATACCATCGACCCGAGACCCTTCCGCCCGGCCACGCGCGGAAGACGCTTCGAACAAGGGGACACCGTGGACGTGAGCGGCGGGAACGGGCAGCCGCGGCCGGACGAGAACCACCCGGCCGAGCACCCCCCAGTACCTCCGGCCCCGAACCCGGAACCCGGCCCCGAATCCGGACTCGAGTCCCGCCCCGAGCATGACGACGCCGGTCCCGGCCGGCCCGAACCCGGCGACACCGACCGGACCGAGCACGACCGCTCCCTCGCCCACGCCGGCATCGCCCGCACCGACCCGCCCCCCGAGCGCCCCAGGGAACCCGGCGGCGGCATCCTCATGGGCCGCCCCTTCGGCGTACCCGTCTACGTCGCCCCCAGCTGGTTCCTCGTCGCCGCCCTCATCACCTGGGTCTTCGGCGGCCAGCTCGACCGCGTCCTGCCCGAACTCGGCGCCCTGCGCTACCTCGTCTCCCTCTTCTTCGCGGTCGCCTTCTACGCCTCCGTACTCGTCCACGAACTCGCCCACACCCTCGCGGCCCTCCGCTTCGAACTCCCCGTCCGCCGCATCCAGCTCCAGTTCTTCGGCGGCGTCTCCGAGATCGAGAAGGAAGCCGAGACACCGGGCCGCGAATTCGTCCTCGCCTTCGTCGGACCCCTCCTCTCCCTCGTCCTCGCCGGACTCTTCTACCTCGCCCTCAAACCCGTACAGCCCGGCACCGTCCCCGGCGTCCTCCTCGCCGGCCTGATGATCTCCAACCTCATCGTCGCGATCTTCAACCTCCTGCCCGGCCTCCCCCTCGACGGCGGCCGCATGCTCCGTGCCGTCGTCTGGAAGATCACCGGCAGACCCATGACCGGCACCGTCGCCGCCGCCTGGGTAGGCCGCGCCCTCGCCGTCTCCGTCCTCATCGGCCTGCCCCTGCTCAACCAGTCCGGCACCCTCGGCGGCGACCAGGACGTCAGCGGCATGGACACCGTCACCGACGCCCTGCTCGCCGCCATCCTCGCCGCCATCATCTGGACCGGCGCCGGAAACAGCCTCCGCATGGCCCGCCTGCGCGAACACCTCCCCGACCTCCGCGCCCGCACCCTCACCCGCCGCGCCGTCCCCGTCCAGAGCGGCACCCCCCTCTCCGAAGGCCTGCGCCGCGCGAACGCCGCCGGAGCCCGCGCCCTCGTCGTCGTCGACGCCGACGGCACCCCCCTTTCCCTCGTCCGCGAAGCCGCCATCGTCGGCGTCCCCGAACACCGCCGCCCCTGGGTCGCCGTCAGCGAACTCGCCCAGGACCTCACCGACGGCATGCGCGTCTCCGCGGAACTCTCCGGCGAGGAACTGCTCGACACCCTCCGCGCCACCCCCGCCACCGAGTACCTGGTGATCGAGCACACCGGCGAGATCTACGGGGTCCTGTCGGCGGCGGACGTCGAGCGGGCCTTCGTGAAGGCCATGGCCAGGCCGAGCTAGGGGCGCCCGGGACCGTGGTCGGCGTCCCCCTCTCCTGCCGGTAGGCTGGTCACATGTCCGAACCGACCGGTGCCGCCCGCAGGCGCGGGCCCTTCAAGGTCGGGGACCAGGTTCAGCTGACCGACCCCAAGGGCCGCCACTACACGTTCACGCTCGAAGCCGGGAAGAACTTCCACACCCACAAGGGCTCCTTCCCGCACGACGAACTGATCGGCGCCCCCGAGGGCAGCGTTGTCCGCACCACCGGCAACGTCGCCTACCTCGCGCTGCGCCCCCTGCTCCCCGACTACGTCCTGTCCATGCCCCGCGGCGCCGCCGTGGTCTACCCCAAGGACGCGGGGCAGATCCTGGCCTTCGCCGACATCTTCCCCGGCGCCCGCGTCGTCGAAGCGGGCGTGGGCTCCGGCTCCCTCAGCAGCTTCCTGCTGCGCGCCATCGGCGACCAGGGCATGCTGCACTCCTACGAGCGCCGCGAGGACTTCGCCGAGATCGCCCAGCAGAACGTCGAGCGCTACTTCGGCGGCGAACACCCCGCCTGGCAGCTCACCGTGGGCGACCTCCAGGACAACCTGTCCGACACCGACGTCGACCGCGTCATCCTCGACATGCTCGCCCCCTGGGAATGCCTCGAGGCCGTCTCCAAGGCCCTCGTCCCCGGCGGCATCCTCTGCGCCTACGTCGCCACCACCACCCAGCTCGCCCGGACCATCGAGTCCATCCGCGAGATCGGCTGCTTCAACGAGCCGACCGCCTGGGAGACCATGATCCGCAACTGGCACATCGAGGGTCTCGCCGTCCGCCCCGATCACCGCATGATCGGCCACACCGGCTTCCTCCTCACCGCCCGCCGCCTCGCCGACGGCGTCGAGCCCCCCATGCGCCGCCGCCGCCCCGCCAAGGGCGCCTACGGCGACGACTACGCCGGACCCAACGCCGACGGCGGCGCGGGCCGCTGACCCGCACCCACCCCGCACCGCACGAGGGCGCCGTGCCCCAGTTCCCCGCCGACCCGGGAACTCGGTAACGGCGCCCTCGCCTTGACCCCACCCGGCACGCCGGGCCGCCGGGAGATCCGCACCCGCCCCGCCGTTCCCACCCACCGTGACGTGTGACACCATGCTGGCCACCCCATCACCGGCACAGCCCCACAGGAGACCCTCCTAGTGCAGCAATCCGCCGTCCCGGAGCTCGCCCGCACGGACACCCGGCCCATCCACTGGGTCGCCACGGCCACCGCGGTCGCCGGCGTGATCGCACTGTCCTCCCTCGTGCAGCCCGGCCCGGCCACCGCGGCCCAGCCCACCGCCACCGAGGCCAGGCCCGCGCCCACCGCCACCACCCCGCCCGGCACCGACGGCGTCGCCTTCCCCCTGGACTGCGGCCCCGTCGAAGCCGTCGTCGCCCACCAGGCCCACGGCGACCTCGACGGCGACGGCAGACCCGAGACCGTCGCCGCCGTCCACTGCGACGCCCCCATGGGCACCCCGCCCGACGCCCTCTACGTCCTCACCCGCGACGCCACCACCGGCAAGCCCCGCGTCGTCGCCACCCTCGTCCGCCCCGCCGACCGCATCACCGTCACCGACCTCGGCCTGAGCGCCCGCACCGTGACGGCCACTCTGCTCGGCTACTCCACCGACGACATACCAAGCTGCTGCCCCGACGTCAGGAAACCCGCCTCCTGGCGATGGAACGGCCACGCCTTCCTGCGCTCCACCCCCGCCGACACCCGAGGCGTCTGACCCCGTCCGACCCGGGCCCCGACCCCGGAAAACACCAGACGCGCGCATGCCGGCGCGCGCGCGTCCTCACCGAACCCGTACCGGGCGGACCTCAGTCCGCCTCGGGCCCGAACACCTCGACCCTGTCCGAAACGCGACGCACGTGGATGCACGCCCCCGGACACTCCTTCGCCGAGTCCACCACGTCCGTGAGCAGCGGCAGCGGCACCGGCGTCGTCGCGCCCACGTCCTGGAGCAGCTCGTCGCCGGCGCTCTTCACATAGGCCAGCCCGTCGATGTCCAGCTCGAACACCTCCGGCGCGTACTGGGCGCAGATCCCGTCACCGGTACACAGGTCCTGGTCGATCCAGACCTCCAGCGCCTCGCCGTCCGGGGCCTCCTGCTGCACGCTCATCTCTCCTGACCTGGATTCGCCGGGCTGATGCGCCCGGCGGCTGTCGGACACCACGACCCTACCTCCGCCGCCCGCTTTCCCGCCGTGTGCGCCCGGCTGAGGGGTTCCTCCACAACCACGACATCCGGCCGCCCCGGACACCACCCCGCACGGGACACCGGAAGCCCCCACCGTCGCTCAGCGTGATGACCCCACGAACCCGCACACCCCCCGCCACCCCGCCCCGGAACCGCCCCACCACCCCACGAAGGACAACTCCGGCCACTCCTGAAGGGTCTTGACACCGGCCGACCCGGAACAAGCGGCTTCCGCATCACGTTCAGTGGGTATCCCCTCCGTGCGAGAGGGAGCGCACCGGGTGACCGACGACACACCTTGACAGTCTTTGTGATCTAGGGGTTTCAATCGACACCCACCCAGGTAGGGTCTGGAAGCGTCCAGCTCCCCTTGGAGGAGGTGAGGACCGTGGCAGCCCACGACGACGACATCAACCGCGGCATCCGCTCGGGAAGAGGGTCCGACGACCCTGCCGGGCAGATCGCCTATCTTGAGCAGGAGATCGCCGTCCTGCGCCGCAAGCTCGCCGACTCTCCGCGGCACACGAGGATTCTCGAGGAGCGGATCGTCGAGCTTCAGACCAACCTGGCCGGCGTCTCCGCGCAGAACGAGCGCCTGGCCAACACACTCCGCGAGGCCCGCGACCAGATCGTGGCCCTCAAGGAGGAAGTCGACCGGCTCGCCCAGCCGCCGGCCGGCTTCGGAGCCTTCCTGCAGGCCAACGAGGACGGCACCGCCGACATCTTCACCGGCGGCCGCAAGCTCCGCGTCAACGTCAGCCCGAGCGTCGAACTCGACACCCTCAGGCGCGGCCAGGAAGTCATGCTCAACGAGGCGCTCAACGTGGTCGAGGCCATGGAGTACGAGAGCGTCGGCGACATCGTCACCCTCAAGGAGATCCTCGAGGACGGCGAACGCGCCCTGGTACTGGGACACACCGACGAGGAACGCGTGGTCCGGCTCGCCGAACCGCTCCGGGGCATCACCATCCGCCCAGGCGACGCCCTCCTCCTGGAACCCCGCTCCGGCTACGTCTACGAAGTCGTCCCCAAGAGCGAGGTCGAGGAACTCGTCCTCGAAGAGGTCCCCGACATCGGCTACGAACAGATCGGCGGACTCGGCGGCCAGATCGAGGCCATCCGTGACGCCGTCGAACTCCCTTACCTCTACCCCGACCTCTTCAAGGAGCACGAGCTGCGCCCGCCCAAGGGCGTCCTCCTCTACGGCCCCCCTGGATGCGGTAAGACCCTGATCGCCAAGGCCGTCGCCAACTCGCTCGCCAAGAAGGTCGCCGAAGTGACCGGGCAGGCAACGGGCAAGAGCTTCTTCCTCAACATCAAGGGCCCCGAACTGCTCAACAAGTACGTCGGCGAGACCGAGCGGCAGATCCGCCTCGTCTTCCAGCGTGCCCGCGAGAAGGCCAGCGAGGGCACCCCCGTCATCGTCTTCTTCGACGAGATGGAATCCCTCTTCCGCACCCGCGGCTCCGGCGTCAGCTCAGACGTGGAGAACACCATCGTCCCCCAGCTCCTCGCCGAGATCGACGGCGTCGAGGGCCTGCAGAACGTGGTCGTCATCGGCGCCTCCAACCGCGAGGACATGATCGACCCCGCCATCCTGCGGCCCGGCCGGCTCGACGTGAAGATCAAGATCGAGCGTCCGGACGCCGAAGCGGCCAAGGACATCTTCGGCAAGTACCTCACCGAGCGCCTCCCCCTGCACTCCGACGACCTCGGCGAGCACGGCGGCGACAAGGAGATCACCGTCCAGAGCATGATCCAGACGGCGGTCGAGCAGATGTACGCCGAAACCGAGGAGAACCGCTTCCTGGAAGTCACCTACGCCAACGGCGACAAGGAAGTCCTCTACTTCAAGGACTTCAACTCCGGCGCCATGATCGAGAACATCGTGGGCCGCGCCAAGAAAATGGCGATCAAGGACTTCCTCGACAAGAGCCAGAAGGGCCTCCGCGTCTCCCACCTCCTCCAGGCCTGCGTGGACGAGTTCAAGGAGAACGAGGACCTGCCCAACACCACCAACCCCGACGACTGGGCCCGCATCTCCGGAAAGAAGGGCGAGCGGATCGTCTACATCCGCACCCTCATCACCGGAAAGCAGGGCGCGGACACCGGACGGTCCATCGACACGGTGGCGAACACCGGTCAGTACCTGTAAAAGACCGAGCGGCTGCGGATGCCC
>NZ_JBHXLV010000053.1:0-35031 GCF_042721685.1 Streptomyces sp. NPDC058459
CGTCGCAATCCACACCGAACCGGAAGGCCCTCACCCGTTCAAGACCCCTGAACCGAGACCTGACTCACCCGTCCACAACCTCCCGGGTCAGTACACCTAGGCGTGCCCTAGGCGGCCGGAATCACCGCCGACACCCGGAAACCCCCCGCGTCCGTCGGACCCGACACGAACACGCCCCCCAGCGACACGACCCGCTCCCGCATGCCCACCAGACCATTGCCACCCGACGGCAACCCCGCCGACGCCGACCCCGGCTCCGGCGGCGAATCGTTCTCCACCTGCATGGCGATCTCCGCCGACCGATGGGCGAGCCGCACATACGTCTTCGCACCCGCCGCATGCTTGTGGACGTTCGTCAACGCCTCCTGCACCACCCGGTACGCCGTCTGCTCCACCTCCGCCGGATACGACCGCAGCTCACCCTCCACCGACAGCGCCACCACCATCCCGGCCGCCGCCGACTGCCCCACCAGCTCATCCAGCTCCGACAACCACGGCCCGTCCACCACGACCAACTCGACCGCCGCCTTCGACGCCGCCTCCGCCACGGCAGCCCCCACCGCCGCCAACGGCACCGGCACCGGGTCCGGCCGCACACCGCCCGACCGCAGCACCCCGAGCATCTCCCGCAACTCGGTCAGCGCCTGCCGGCCCATGTCCCCCACCAGCGCCGCGTTCCGCACCGCCTTCTCCGGGTCCTTGCGCGCCACCGCCTGCAACGCCGCCGCGTGCACCACCATCAGACTCACCCGGTGCGCCACCACGTCATGCATCTCCCGCGCGATCCGCGTGCGCTCCTCGTTCCGCGCCCACTCCGCACGCTCCTCCGCCCGCTCCGCGAGCAGCTGCAGCTCCCGCTCCAGACTGTCCGCCCGCTCCCGCAGGCTCTCCATCAGCCGGCGCCGCGCACCCACGTACAGCCCGAGCAGCAGCGGAGGCGCCGTCACGCCCAGCGAGGTGGCCACCGCCGCGAACGGCACGAACCAGTCGCCCAGCGTCAGGTCCCCGCGCGCCATGCCCTGGCGCACCCGCACGAACGTCACGATCATCGTGCCCACCAGCGACATTCCCGCCAGCGCCACGATCACCCGGCGCGGCAGCTCGCACGCCGCCAGCGTGTACAGGCCGACGACGCCCATCAGGAGGCCCATCTCGGCGGGCGTCACCGCGACCGCCACCAGTACCACCGCGACCGGCCATTTCCGGCGCACCAGCAGCACCGAGCCCGTCAGCACGCCGAACACCACGCCGAACCACAGCGGCACGCCGGCGTCCCGCGCGAACGGGACGCCCTCCGCGCCGCACTCCACCGCGGACGCCAGCGCGAGGCCGACGTCCAGCACCGCACCGCGCCTTCTCTCCCACCACCACGGGCCGGTCGGCGCCCTGGTGTGGTCTTCCCCCGTCGTGGTCATGCCCTCCAGCCTACGGGCGCCCGGGGCGGCTTTTCCGGTGACTTTCGCCTACCCGTCCGGGCCCGAACCCGGCGGGATCACTCGAACTGCTGAACTCCACCGTTCGAACCCCGGAAGCTGATATTCCGCCCGGACGATATTCAAATGGCACATTCACCAGGCAGAACCAGCAAGTACGCGGACTTCGAGCACCTACGCGAACAGGCGGTCGCCCTCCGCCGTCAGGGCCTGAGCCTCCGCCAGCTCCGCGACCACCTGAAGATCTACAACAACGACCTCCTCAACCGCCTCGTCCAGGGCGAACCACCCCCCACCTGGACAAAACGCCCCAACGCCAAGGACGACCTCCGGGAGCAGGCCAGAGAACTCCGCCGCCAGGGCCACACCTACGACCAGATCGAAGCGGCCCTCGGCTGCTCACGCAGCTCGGTCTCCCTCTGGGTCAGGGACCTGCCGAAGCCGGAGCGGAAGCGGACACCGGAAGAGGCGGCGGCCATCGCCAGAAAGGGCTGGGAGGAGAAGCTCCGCATCCGCGACGAGGAGCGCCGACGGACCAAGGAAGAGGCGAAGCGGTCGGTCGGCGCCCTGTCGGAGCGTGAACTCTTCCTCGTCGGCGTCGGGCTCTACTGGGCCGAGGGGACGAAGGACAAGCCCTACGACCGCCGCGAGAACGTCACGTTCGTCAACAGCGACCCCGGCATGATCACGACCTTCCTGGCCTGGCTCGACCTGTTGGGAGTGGACCGCGAACGACTGCGTTTCACGGTGATGATCCACGAGACCGCGGACGTGCCCGGTGCCGAGCAGTACTGGTCCGAGTTGGTCGAGGCGGACCGCTCCGCCTTCCACAAGACTTCCCTCAAGAAGCACAACCCGAAGACCGTCCGGCGGAACACGGGTGACGCCTACCGGGGTTGCCTCGTGATCAAAGTCCTGAAAAGCGCAGACTTGTACCGTCGCATCGAGGGCGCCTGGTACGGCATAGTGGAGGCCACGCGCGAAGCCGATCAATCAAATCGGACATAGCGCACCAACCATCCCGGATCGTCTAAAGGCAGGACAAACGGTTTTGGTCCGTTGAATGAGGGTTCGAATCCTTCTCCGGGAGCCACAGCGCACACATTTGCAAGTTTCGGGTCCTGACCGGCAACCCCGGCGGGACCCGCTCTCATGTCCGCCGAAAACCACCCCGGTATTCTGCCGCCAGTCACCACCTCTTCCCAGAGCCGAAAGGCAACCCCGTGAGCGCCATTCGCCCGGCAGCCGTCATCGTTCTCGCAGCGGGTGAGGGCACCCGTATGAAGTCGGCCACACCGAAGGTCCTGCACCGGATCTGCGGCCGTTCCCTGGTCGGTCATGTGCTGGCCGCCTCCCGTGAGCTGGACCCCGCCGAGCTGGTGGTCGTCGTCGGCCACGCCCGTGAGCAGGTCGGCGCGCACCTCGCCGAGATCGACCCCCAGGTCCGTACGGCCGTGCAGGAGCGGCAGAACGGCACCGGGCACGCGGTGCGGATGGCGCTGGAGGAGCTGGGCGGCCCGGTGGACGGCACCGTCGTGGTGGTCTGCGGCGACACCCCCCTGCTGACGGCGGACACCCTGGCCGCCCTCACCGGCACGCACCGGTCCGACGGCAACGCGGTGACCGTGCTGACCGCCGAGGTCCCGGACGCCACCGGTTACGGCCGGATCGTGCGGGACGGCGCGAGCGGCGCGGTGACCGCGATCGTGGAGCACAAGGACGCGAGCGACGAGCAGCGGGCGATCGTCGAGATCAACAGCGGTGTGTTCGCGTTCGACGGCCGGCTGCTGGCGGACGCGCTGAAGCAGGTGCGCACGGACAACAGTCAGGGCGAGGAGTACCTGACCGATGTGCTGGGCATCCTGCGGGCGGCCGGGCACCGGGTGGGCGCGTCGGTGGCGGGTGACCACCGGGAGATCGCCGGGATCAACAACCGGGTGCAGCTCTCGGAGGCCCGCCGGACGCTCAACGACCGTCTGCTGACGGCAGCGATGCTGGAAGGCGTGACCGTGGTGGACCCGGCGACGACGTGGGTGGACGTGACGGTCGGCTTCGAGCGGGACGTGCTGGTGCACCCGGGTACGCAGCTCACCGGTGCCACGCGGATCGCGGAGGGCGCGGAGGTGGGCCCGAACAGCCGCCTGCACGACACGACCGTGGGCGCGGGCGCGCGGGTGGACAACACGGTGGCGGACGGCGCGGTGGTCGGCGAGGGCGCGACGGTGGGTCCGTACGCGTATCTGCGGCCCGGTACGCGGCTGGGAGTGAGGGCGAAGATCGGTACGTACGTGGAGACGAAGAACGCGTCGATCGGTGAGGGGACGAAGGTTCCGCATCTGTCGTACGTGGGGGACGCGACGATCGGTGACTTCACCAACATCGGTGCGGCGAGCGTGTTCGTGAACTACGACGGTGAGAGCAAGCACCACACCACGGTGGGGTCGCACTGCAAGACCGGTTCGGACAACATGTTTGTGGCTCCTGTCACGGTCGGGGACGGCGCGTACACCGGTGCGGGGTCCGTGATCACGAAGGATGTGCCGCCCGGTTCGCTGGCCGTGGCCCGTGGCCAGCAGCGGAATATCGAGGGCTGGGTGGCTCGTAAGCGTCCTGGGAGCGCGGCGGCGAAGGCGGCGGAGGCGGCGTCCCGGCCGGGCGGGGACGAGGGCTGAGGGCAGGCTCGTCGGAAACGGCCGCGTCGGCGACGGCGTACCGTGATAAGTGCACAACCGCACCCCTACCAGCCGATTCGGTCCTCTCGTGCCCCGTCGGGAGGTCGCTTGGCCGGCGGCTGGCTGAGAACCTCTGAGGAGACAGTGCTGTGACCGGGATCAAGACGACCGGCAAGAAGAAGATGATGTTCTTCTCCGGCCGCGCCCACCCCGAACTTGCCGAGGAGGTCGCTCACAGGCTCGGTGTGGGGGTCGTACCGACGAAGGCGTTCGACTTCGCCAATGGTGAGATCTATGTGCGTTATCAGGAGTCGGCGCGCGGCGCGGACTGTTTCCTGATCCAGAGCCACACGGCGCCGATCAATAAGTGGATCATGGAGCAGTTGATCATGATCGACGCGTTGAAGCGGGCGTCGGCCCGTTCGATCACGGTGATCGTGCCGTTCTACGGGTACGCCCGGCAGGACAAGAAGCACCGGGGCCGTGAGCCGATCTCGGCGCGGCTGATCGCGGACCTGATGAAGACGGCGGGTGCGGACCGCATCCTGACCGTGGACCTGCACACGGACCAGATCCAGGGCTTCTTCGACGGTCCGGTGGACCACCTGTTCGCGCTGCCGCTGCTGGCGGACTACGTGGGCGCGAAGGTGGACCGGTCGAAGCTGACCGTCGTCTCGCCGGACGCGGGCCGGGTGCGGGTCGCCGACCGCTGGTGCGACCGCCTGGGCGCGCCGCTGGCGATCGTGCACAAGCGCCGGGACAAGGACGTGGCGAACCAGGTCACGGTGCACGAGGTCGTGGGTGATGTCGAGGGCCGCATCTGTGTGCTGGTCGACGACATGATCGACACGGGTGGCACGATCTGCGCCGCGGCGGACGCGCTGTTCGCGCACGGTGCCGAGGACGTCATCGTGACGGCGACGCACGGTGTGCTGTCGGGTCCGGCGGCGGACCGGCTGAAGAACTCGCGGGTGAGCGAGTTCGTGTTCACCGACACGCTGCCGACGCCGGGTGAGCTGGCGGCGGACCTGGACAAGATCACGGTGCTGTCGATCGCCGGGACGATCGCGAGCGCGGTGCGTGAGGTGTTCGAGGACGGCTCGGTGACGAGCCTCTTCGACGAGCAGTGAGGTTTCCGCGGCCGGCCCGCTGAGCCGGCGGCGGAAGATCCTTTTGGGCGCGGCCCCCTTGCTGAGTAGACTGCGACAGTTGCTCGGCGAGGGAGGCCGCGCTCGTGTTTTCACGGGTGCCGGTTGTCCGTTATCGACGCGCTCTTCGTAGCAGGCCGTTCGTGGCCGGGTGACCACGTCCGCATCTACCTGTACGAGGAGTTGATCCCCATGTCCGAGGTCAAGCTCGCCGCCGAGTCCCGCACCGAGTTCGGCAAGGGTGCCGCCCGCCGCATCCGCCGTGACAGCAAGGTTCCCGGTGTGCTCTACGGCCACGGTTCCGACCCGCTGCACATCACCCTGCCGGGCCACGAGCTGCTGTTGGCGCTGCGTACGCCGAACGTCCTGCTCGCCCTGGACATCGACGGCAAGACCAGCGAGCTGGCGATCCCGAAGGCCGTGCAGCGCGACCCGCTGAAGGGCTTCCTGGAGCACGTCGACCTGCTGCTGGTCAAGCGTGGCGAGAAGGTCACCGTCGAGATCCCGGTCGTCGCCGAGGGCGAGCTGGCGCCGGGCGGCAACCTGCTGGAGCACGTGCTGAACGCGCTGCCGGTCGAGGCCGAGGCCACCCACATCCCCGAGTCGGTGACGGTCTCCGTCGAGGGCCTGGAGGCCGGTGCCTCCGTCCTCGCCAAGGACATCGAGCTGCCCGAGGGTGTCTCCCTGGCCGTCGAGGACGACGCCGTCGTCCTGCAGGTGCTGGCCGCCCAGGTCGAGGAGCCGGCCGAGGACGAGGCCGCCGAAGGCGCCGAGGGCGAAGAGTCCGCCGAGGTCTGAGCCGCACCGGCTTGAATCATCTGTCAGCCGTCGTCCCCGTGCTCCGGGGGCGGCGGCTGGCGCGTATCGAGGAGAGTGGCTCGTTGAGTACCCCCGCAAACGCCCCCTGGCTGGTGGTCGGGCTCGGTAATCCGGGGCCGGAGTACGCGATGAACCGGCACAACGTCGGTTTCATGGCGGTGGATCTGCTCGCGGAGCGGATCGGCGGGAAGTTCAAGCGTGCGGGCAAGGCGCAGGCGCAGGTGCTGGAGGGCCGGACCGGTCCGGTGGGTCCGGCGGGCCGGCGGGTGATCCTGGCGAAGCCGCTGTCGTACATGAACCTGTCGGGCGGCCCGGTGAACGCGCTGCGGGACTTCTACAAGGTGCCGCTCTCGCAGGTGGTGGCGGTCCATGACGAGCTGGACATCGACTACGGGGCGCTGCGGCTGAAGCTGGGCGGCGGTGACAACGGGCACAACGGGCTGAAGTCGATGACGAAGGCGATGGGCGCCGACTATCACCGGGTGCGGTTCGGGATCGGCCGGCCGCCGGGGCGGATGCAGGTGGCGGACTTCGTGCTGAAGGACTTCGCGTCGGCGGAGCGCAAGGAGCTGGGCTACTTCGTGGACCGGGCGGCGGACGCGGTGGAGTGCCTGGTCGTGGAAGGGCTGGAGAGGGCTCAGTCGGCGTACAACTCGTAGGGGCGGGGGGCCGGGCCGAGCCTCGGTACGCGCCGCCCGAGTTGACCTGGCGTGGGGGTATGGCCAATGATCCCGGCCATGCCTGCCTCCACCAGTTCCGCGCGCCCCGGCTCCGCCGTGCGATGGGGGCGGATCGTGGTCATGGGCGCGTTCGCCGCGCTGATCGTGTTCGCCGGGGTGTGGGGGTCGTGGGGCGCCGCACAGCACGCGATGCTCCCCAAGGGCCGCGAGCGCGGCACGCTGACGGTGACGGACTGTCTGCCGGAGCGCTGCGAGGGCACGTTCGAGCCGTTGTCGCCGGGCGCCGAGCGGCGCTCGTCCGTCCGGATCGAGCGGTCGGTGGCGGTGCGCGAGGACCACAGCTACGACGTCGTCCTCGAACCCGGTACGGATGTCGCCGTGCGCGCGGGTGTTGCCGGCGTCCTGCTTGCCTGGCTGCCGCTGGGCGGGGCGCTGCTGCTGGCCTCGGTGGTGGTCGCGGGCGGGATGCGGATGCCCCGCCTCGCCTGGGTGCTGGGGGGAGCGGGCGCGGCCCTGCTGACGGCGGCCTTCGTACTCTCCTGACCGTACGGCGGTGCCCCCGGAGCCGGGAGGGGTTCCGGGGGCACCGGTGTACGCGCGTGCGGTCAGCCGGTGTTGCGCAGGCCGGCGGCGACGCCGTTCACGGTGAGGAGCAGGGCGCGGCCGAGGGTGGGGTCGGGTTCCTCGTCGGCGGCGGCCGCGTCGCGCTGGCGCTTGAGCAGGGCGACCTGGAGGTAGGAGATCGGGTCAAGGTAGGCGTCGCGGATGCTGAGGGTCTGCCGCAACTCGGGCTGTGCGTCGAGGAGTTCGTTCCCACCGGTGATGCGCAGCACCTCGGCGACGGTCAGCTCGTGCTCGGCGCGGATGGTGTCGAAGACGTGCTTGAGCGCGTCGGGGACGAGGGTGTCGACGTAGTGCTGGGCGATACGCAGGTCGGTCTTGGCGAGGGTCATCTCGACGTTGGAGATGAAGTTCCGGAAGAAGTGCCACTGTTCGTGCATCTCGCCGAGCACGGTGTCCCCTTCCTGCCGCGGGCCGGCCTCGCGCAGTGCCCTCAGGCCGGAGCCGACGCCGAACCAGCCGGGAACGATCTGCCGGGACTGGGTCCAGCCGAACACCCAGGGGATGGCGCGCAGGCCGTCGAGCGAGACCCCCGAGCCGGGGCGGCGGGAGGGCCGCGAGCCCAGGTGCAGTTCGGCGAGCTGGTCGACCGGTGTGGAGGCGAGGAAGTACGTCGGCAGGTCGGGGTCCTCGACGAGCCGGCGGTAGGCGGTGTGGGCGGCTTCGGAGACTACGTCCATGGCCGCGTCCCAGCGGGCGAGGGACGCGTCGGACTGGCGGGGGGCGGTGTGCAGGGCGGACGCCTGGAGGGTGGCGGCGACCGTCAGCTCCAGGTTCTCCCGGGCGAGGGAGGGGATCAGGTACTTGTCGGAGATGACCTCGCCCTGCTCGGTCACCTTGATCTCGCCCTCCAGGGTGCCCCAGGGCTGGGCGAGGATCGCGTCGTGCGAGGGGCCGCCGCCGCGGCCGACGGTGCCGCCGCGGCCGTGGAAGAGGCGCAGCCGTACGCCGTAGCGGTGGGCGACGTCGCGCAGCCGGCGCTGGGCGCGGTGGATCTCCCACTGGCTGGTGGTGATGCCGCCGAACTTGGAGGAGTCGGAGTAGCCGAGCATGACCTCCTGGACGTCCCCGCGCAGCGCGACCAGACGCCGGTAGGAGGGGTCGGAGAGCATGTCCTCCAGGATGGTGTCGGCGGCCTTCAGCTCGTCGGTGGTCTCCAGCAGCGGCACGATGCCGATCCTGGCCCAGCCGGCGTGCAGGTCGAGCAGTCCGGCCTCGCGGGCGAGCACGGTCGCGGCGAACACGTCGTCGGCGCCCCGGCACATGGAGATGATGTACGACTCGACGACCTCGGGTCCGAAGACCTCAAGGGCCCGGCGGATCGTCTGGAAGACACCGAGGGTCTTCTCGGCGGCCGCGTCGACGGGGGCCGGGCTCGGGGCGAGCGGGCGGCGGGAGCGCAGTTCCTTGGCGAGCAGCTTGGCGCGGTACTCGCGGGGCATGTCGGCGTAGCGCCAGGACTCCTCGCCGAGCCGGTCGAAGAGCTGGCCGAGGGCGTGGTGGTGGGCGTCGGCGTGCTCGCGGACGTCCATGGTGGCGAGCTGGAGGCCGAAGGCGGCCAGGGTGCGGATGACGCGGTCGATGCGGCCGTCGGCGAACAGGGCGCCGCGGTGCTCGCGCAGGGAGGTCTGGATGATCCGCAGGTCGGCGAGGAGTTCGGCGGTGCCGAGGTAGTCCCGGCCGTCCTCGTGCGGGGTGTTGCGGGCCAGCCGCTGCTTGGTGTTCTCCAGCTTCTGCCGGATCGCGGTGGCCTTGAGCCGGTAGGGCTCCTCGGCGTTGAGCCGCTTGTAGCGGGGGCTGATCTCCGGCAGGCGCTCCAGGTCGGCGTCCAGGGAGTCCAGGAGTTCCTGGGTGGCGCCGGCGTAGCGGATGGAGTTGGAGAGCAGGCCGCGGAGCTGGTCGATCATCTCCAGCGCGTCGTTGATGCCGTGCTCGTGCTGGAGGATCAGCACGTCCCAGGTGACCTGGGGGGTGACGTTGGGGTTGCCGTCGCGGTCGCCGCCGATCCAGGTGCCGAAGGTCAGCGGGCGGGTGTCGGGCGGCAGGGTGACACCGACCCGCTCCAGCTCGGCGGTGAGGTCCTCCAGGACGTCGCCGACGGCGTCGGCGTGCAGCTCGTCCAGGTAGTAGATGGCGTTGCGGGCCTCGTCGGCGGGCTCGGGGCGGACCACGCGCAGTTCGTCGGTCTGCCAGACGAGGTCGATGTTCTCGGCGAGCCGGACATCGTGCCGGCGGCGGTCGGAGTCGAGGACGGGGGTGTCCAGGAGTTCCGCGACCCGGCGCAGCTTGTTGAGGACCGAGCGGCGGGCGGCCTCGGTGGGGTGGGCGGTGAACACCGGGCGCACGTTCAGATTGCGCACCGTCTGGCGCAGGTGCTCGGGGTCGGCGTCCTTGAGCCGGTCGGCGGTGCGGGCGAGCAGACCGCCCTCGGCGGCGCGGCGGGAGCGCAGCTCGCGGCCTCGGTGCACCTGCTCGGTGACGTTGGCGAGGTGGAAGTAGGTGGAGAAGGCACGTACCAGCTTGGCGGCGGTCTCCAGCTCGGTGCCGCGCAGCAGCTCGGCCGCGGCCTCGCCGTCCTCGCGGGTGAGACGGCGGACCTTCTCGACCAGTTCCAGCAGCTCGGGGCCCTCCTGGCGGACGAGGGTCTCGCCCAGGAGGTCGCCCAGGCGCCGGATGTCGGCGCGCAGCGCTTGGCCGTTCGCGGTGGTCTGGTCGTCGACACTGCTCACAGGTGCGGCTCCTTGCGGTGTTGAAGCTCATCCGGGAGGGAACCCGGACACCCATCCATCACGCGGCGAAAAGCCGCATACCGGCCGGAACGTCCGGGAAGTAAACAGAGCGGACCGCGCTGTCCGACCGCCTCCAAGGATAGGTGTCCCGGCGGACGCGCAGGGTCCCGGGCTCTTGCCGCCGATCTGACCGCTGACATACTTACGACGCCGTAGGTTACGGAGAAGTAGGGAAGTACCGTCCGTTCCACAGCCGTCCGGCATCGTCTCGACCCCCGCCCTCGACCCCACAGGGGACGCGCATGACCTCCCGTAGTTCCGATGTGATCGACGAAGTCCCCAGCGAGGGCGCCACCGCCACGCTGGGCGGCGAGCAGAAGCGTTCGATCGAGCAGATCGCGCTGCTCGCGTTCATCGTCGTGCCGTTCCTGGCCCTGCTGGCGGCGGTGCCGCTGGTGTGGGGCTGGGGGGTGAGCTGGCTCGATCTGGGCCTGCTGGTGTTCTTCTACTTCCTCGGCTGCCACGGCATCACGATCGGCTTCCACCGCTACTTCACCCATGGCTCCTTCAAGGCGAAGCGGCCGCTCAGGATCGCGCTGGCGATCATGGGGTCGATGGCGGTGGAGGGGCCGCTGGTGCGCTGGGTGGCCGACCACCGCAGGCACCACAAGTTCTCCGACGCCGAGGGCGACCCGCACTCGCCGTGGCGGTTCGGGGACACGCTCCCCGCGCTGCTGAAGGGCCTGTGGTGGGCCCACATCGCCTGGATGTTCGACGAGGAGCAGACCCCGCAGGAGAAGTACGCGCCGGACCTGGTCAAGGACCCGGACATGCGGGCGGTCTCCCGGCAGTTCCCCCTGTGGACGGCCGTCTCGCTGCTGCTGCCCCCGCTGATCGGCGGGCTGGCGACGATGTCCTGGTGGGGCGCCTTCACCGGGTTCTTCTGGGGCTCACTGGTCCGGGTGGCCCTGCTGCACCACGTGACGTGGTCGATCAACTCGATCTGCCACGCGGTGGGCAAACGCCCCTTCAAGTCGCGCGACCGCTCGGGCAACGTGTGGTGGCTGGCGGTGATGTCCTGCGGCGAGTCCTGGCACAACCTGCACCACGCCGACCCGACCTCCGCGCGGCACGGTGTGGAGCGCGGGCAGATCGACTCATCGGCCCGGATCATCCGCTGGTTCGAGAAGCTCGGCTGGGCCTATGACGTGCGCTGGCCGTCACGCTCGCGCATCGACGCGCGCCGCGCGGACGGCGGCGGCCCCTCCCGGCGCGGGAAGCCCGCCGCGAAGGCGGCATGATTGACGCCGTGGCCACCGACTCCAGCAGCACCTCCAGCAACGACAAGACGCGACGGACCCGCCGGACCCGGATGACCGGTGCGGAGCGCCGCCAGCAGTTGCTGGAGATCGGCCGGACCCTGTTCGCGGCGAAGGGCTTCGAGGGCACGTCGGTGGAGGAGATCGCGGCGAAGGCCGGGGTCTCCAAACCGGTGGTGTACGAGCACTTCGGCGGCAAGGAGGGGCTGTACGCGGTCGTGGTGGACCGGGAGATGCGCTGCCTGCTGGACATGGTCACCGGCTCCCTCACCGCCGGCCACCCCCGTGAGCTGTGCGAGCAGGCAGCGTTCGCGCTGCTGGACTACATCGAGGAGTACACGGACGGTTTCCGCATCCTGGTCCGGGACTCTCCCATCCCGCAGTCGACGGGCTCCTTCGCGTCGCTGATCTCGGACATCGCCACCCAGGTGGAGGACATCCTGGGCCGCGAGTTCAAGAACCGCGGCTTCGACTCCAAGCTGGCCCCGCTCTACGCCCAGGCCCTGGTCGGCATGGTCGCCCTGACCGGCCAGTGGTGGCTGGACGTCCGCCGCCCCAAGAAGGCCGAGGTCGCCGCCCACCTGGTCAACCTCGCCTGGCACGGCCTGGACGGCCTGGAACAGAAGCCCCGCCTGATAGGCCACCGCAAGAGCTAGGCCCGCTTCACCGCGACCGCGAACAGGCGCCGGAAGGGCAGGACCGTGCCGTAGGGGGCCGTCAGGTACGCCTCGCGGAGCAGGGCGCGGTACTCGGCGACGAAGGCGTCCCGGGCCTCCGGGTCACCGGCGAGGGCGGTCAGTGCGGGGCGGAGCCCGGTGCCCTTGACCCAGTCCAGGACCGGGTCCTCACCCGGCAGCACATGCTGGTACGTGGTCCGCCAGACGTCGGTGGCGCAGCCGAGGCGGGCCAGGCGGTCCAGGTAGACGCCGGGGGCGTGGACGGAGTCGGGGGCGCGCAGGGCGCCGGCCAGGCGGGGTGCCCAGCGGGGCGTGGCGGCGAGTTCGCGCATCAGGGCGTGCAGCGGGGCGTCGGTGTTGTCCGGCACCTGGAAGGCGAAGGCGCCGCCCGGCTTCAGCGCGGCGATCCAGTCCGCGAACCGGTCGAGATGGCCCGGCACCCAGTGGAGGGTGGCGTTGGAGAGGATCAGGTCGTGCGGGACCTCGGGCGTCCAGGTGCGGGCGTCGGCGGGGGCGAAGTCCAGCGCGGGCTGCTCGGCGCGGGCGCGCTCCAGCATCTCGGGCGAGTTGTCGTAGCCGGTGAGGTGCGCGCCGGGCCAGTGTCCGGCGAGCAGCGCGGTGGCGTTGCCGGGGCCGCAGCCGAGGTCGGCGATCCGGGGCCGCTCGGACGGCAGGCCGGGGACGCGGGCCAGCAGGTCCACGAACGGGCGCAGCCGGTGGCCGGAGTGACGGAGGTACTGGGCGGGGTCCCAGGAGGGCGTCGTCGTCATGTGTCCCACCCTCCCGGAGCGATAATCTCGATGTCAAGATACTTAATACCGAGAGACTTCACATCAAGAGACTTCATGTCGACACAACCACTACACTGATCTCCATGGAGGACGAGGTCGATCGGCTGGTCGCAGCATGGCGCCGGGAGCGCCCGGACCTCGACGTGGAACCACTGGAAGTGCTGAGCCGGGTGAGCAGGCTGGCCCGGCACCTGGACCGCGCACGCCGGCTCGCCTTCGCCGAGCACCAGCTGGAGCCCTGGGAGTTCGACGTGCTGACCGCGCTGCGCCGCGCCGGCACCCCGTACCAGCTCTCCCCCGGACAGTTGCTCACCCAGACGCTGGTCACCTCGGGCACGATGACCAACCGGATCGACCGGCTGACCAAGAAGGGTCTGGTGGAGCGGCTGCCCGACCCGAGCGACCGGCGCGGTGTGCTGGTGCGGCTGACCGTCACCGGCCGGGACCGCGCCGACGAGGCGCTGGCGGGTCTGCTGGCCCAGGAGCGGGCCATCCTCGGCGAGCTGTCCCGCACGCAGCGCGGTGAACTCGCCGGGCTGCTACGCCAGTTGACCGCCCCGTTCGACAACGTCCCCGGTTAGGTCGACCGGCCCCACCCCGGCCCGCCGGGCCAGTGCCACGGCGGCCAGCGTGGAGTGCACACCGAGCTTGCCCAGCACGTTCTGCATATGGGTGCGCACGGTGTGCGGGGAGAGGAAGAGCCGCTCCGCGACCGCCTTGCGGCCGAGCCCGGCGACCATGCAGCGCAGCACCTCCCGCTCGCGCGGGGTCAGTGACTGCACCAGCCGCTCGCTCTCGCTGCGGTGCTTGCGCGCCGCCGTCAGCTCCTTGAGCACGCCGGTGAGCAGCGCGGCCGGCAGATGCGTCTCGTCCCGCAGCACGCCCCGGATCACGGTGAGCAGCCGGGACAGCGAGCAGTCCTTGGCGACCCAGCCCGAGGCGCCCGCCTGGAGCGCGAGTGCGGCCCGGTGCGCGTCGTCCCTCTCGGCCAGGACCACCGTGCGCACCCCGGCCTGGGCCGAGCGCACCCCGGCGACCAGTGAGATCCCGTCGACCAGGCCCTCCGCGTCGCCCGCCTGCACGGGCACGGCCGCCCGCCCGCCGGGCAGCGCCCGGCCGAGGTCGGCGTCGACCAGCAGCACGTCGTAGCGGCGGCCGTCGGTGGCGGCGCGCTCCAGGCAGCGCAGCGCGGCCGGGCCGCTGCCCGCCGCGGACACGTCCACATCGGGCTCGGCGGCCAGCGCCGCCGCCAGCGACTCGGCGAAGATGCGATGGTCGTCCACGACCAGCACTCGGATACGAACCACGAAACCCCCAATCCCCAGGCTCCGCGCGGAGCAGGGGTCACCCCAGGTCCGGCGATGACGCGGCGGCCGCCGTCGCGGAAAGTGCTACCCCCGCCGCGGTCGCCGTACCCGCGCGTCCCGCTCCCTGATCGCGCACCGGCCCCCACCGGTACCGCTTCTCAGCGTACGGGCGCCCCTGGCCGGGGACAGCCGATTGACGGAAGTGACCGGCCGTCGCGCTTATGGTGTGCCGCATGTTTCGGATCGAGACGGAAGTGGACAAGGACCGACGGGATCTGCTGCGCGCCAGGCTGCGGGAGAGCAACACGGCGGCCTCCCCGGTGCTGGCCGCGCTGCGCGGTACGCCGGGTGAACGGCATGTTCCGCTGCATGTGTGGGCGCTGGACGCGGCGGGCGCGCTCGCCGGGGGGCTGGTCGGGCACACCTGGGCCGGCTGGCTGCACGTCACCTGTCTGTGGGTGGACGACCGCCACCGGGGCGTGGGGATGGGTGCCCGGCTGCTGCGGGAGGCCGAGCGGACGGCGCACGCCGACCGGGGCTGTGCGCGGGCCCGGGTGGAGACGTGGGACTTCCAGGCCCCGCACTTCTACCGCGCCCAGGGCTATGACGTGGTGGCCGTGATCCCCGACTACCCGCCGGGGATCACGGAGTTCACCCTGACCAAGCGGCTCCGCTGACGCGGGCTCAGCCCAGGCGGCGGGCGCCCGGCGAGGGCACCGCCTCGAACACGCGCGGGGCGGTGTACCCGGCCGCCGCGAACGCCTCCTCGACCGCCTTGGTGAGCGTGTCCACGGCGGAGGCCTCGACCAGCGCGATCGCCGAGCCGCCGAAGCCGCCGCCGGTCATCCGGGCGCCGAGCGCGCCGGCGGTCAGCGCGGTGTCGACCACGAGGTCCAGCTCCGGGCAGGAGATCCGGAAGTCGTCGCGCAGCGAGGCGTGGCCCTCGGTGAGGACCGGCCCGATGGCCCGGACGTCGCCCGAGGTCAGCAGCTCCACCACCCGCTCGACGCGCCGGTTCTCGGTGACGACGTGCCGCACCAGCCGGCGCACCTCGGCCCCGTCCTCTTCGTCGCCGAGCCGCTCCAGCGCCGCGTCCAGCCCGTCGTACGGCACGTCACGCAGCGCGTCGACGCCGAGCAGGGCGGCGCCCTTCTCGCAGCCGGCCCGGCGCTTGCCGTACTCGCCGCCGCTGTGGGCGTGCTTGACCTGGGTGTCGACCACCAGCAGGCGCAGACCCTCGGCGGCCAGGTCGAACGGGATCTGCCGCTGGGACAGGTCGCGGGTGTCGAGGAAGAGCGCGTGGCCCTCCTCGCAGCAGGCCGAGGCGGTCTGGTCCATGATGCCGGTGGGCGCGCCGACGTAGACGTTCTCCGCGCGCTGGCAGAGCCGGGCCAGCTTCCAGCGGGGCAGGTCCAGGCCGAAGAGGTCGTCCAGCGCGAGCGCGACGACGACCTCAAGGGCGGCCGAGGACGACAGGCCGGCGCCGGTCGGCACGGTGGAGGCGAGGTGCACGTCGGCGCCGGTGACCGGATGCCCGGCCTCGCGCAGCGCCCACACCACGCCCGCCGGGTACGCAGTCCAGTCCTCGTCGGTGCCCGGGGCGAGGGCCTCCAGGTCGAACTCGGCCACCTCGCCCCCGATGTCGGCCGAGTGCAGCCGCAGCCGGCCGTCGGTGCGGCGGGAGACGGCCGCGACGGCCTGGTGCGGCAGTGCGAACGGCATGACGAAGCCGTCGTTGTAGTCGGTGTGCTCGCCGATCAGGTTGACCCGGCCCGGCGCAGCCCACACCCCTTCCGGTTCGGCTCCGTACAGCTCGGTGAAGCGTTCCCGGACCTGCTGTGCGCCCACTCAGTTCTCCTTGTGCGTGCGCCGGGTGAACTCCCAGGCGTCGGCGACGATCCCGGCGAGGTCCGCGCGGGACGGGTTCCAGCCGAGCGCCGAACGCGCGGTGCCGGCGGAGGCGACCAGGACGGCCGGGTCGCCCGCGCGGCGCGGGGCGACGACCTCGGGGACGGGGTGGCCGGTGACCTGGCGTACGGTCTCGATGACCTCGCGGACGGAGAACCCGTTGCCGTTGCCGAGGTTGCAGATGAGGTGCTCGCCGGGCCGGGCGGCGTCGAGCGCCAGCAGGTGGGCGTCGGCCAGGTCGGCGACGTGGATGTAGTCCCGTACGCAGGTGCCGTCCGGGGTCGGGTAGTCGTCGCCGAAGACCGAGATGGCCTCGCGGCGGCCCTGGGCGACCTGGAGCACGAGCGGGATGAGGTGGGACTCGGGGTCGTGGCGCTCGCCGTGTGCACCGTAGGCGCCGGCGACGTTGAAGTAGCGCAGGGAGACCGCGCCGAGGCCGTGGGCGTGCGCCTCGCTGGTGATCATGTGGTCGACGGCCAGCTTGGAGGCGCCGTAGGGGTTGGTGGGCCGGGTCGGGGCGGACTCCGGGATCGGGGACTCCTCCGGCTCGCCGTAGGTGGCGGCGGTGGAGGAGAAGACCAGGCGGCGCACGCCCGCCTCGCGCATCGCGGCGAGCAGGGCCATGCTGCCGCCGACGTTGTTCTCCCAGTACTTCTCCGGCTTCACCACCGACTCGCCGACCTGGGAGAAGGCGGCGAAGTGCAGCACGGCGTCGTAGGAGGGGTCGAGCCACTTGCCGGCGTCACGGATGTCGCCCTCGATGAACCCGGCGCCGGCGGGCACGCCGGCGCGGAAGCCGGTGGAGAGGTTGTCGAGGACGGTGACCTCGTGTCCCGCCTCCAGCAGATGCTGGGCGACGACACTGCCGACATACCCGGCGCCGCCGGTGACCAGATACTTGCCGCTCATGAACTCGCTACCTCCCGCAGTCGTTCGGCCGCGCGCTCCGGGGGGACATCGTTGATGAAGACGCCCATTCCCGACTCGGAGCCCGCGAGAAACTTCAGCTTGCCAGAAGTGCGGCGGATGGTGAAAAGCTCCAGGTGCAGCGCGAAATCGTCCCGGGTGACCCCGTCGAAGCCGGTGAGTTCCCCGAAGGGAGCCTGGTGCCAGGCCGCGATGTACGGGGTGGGCGCCTCGGCCTCGCCGCCCCCCTCGCCCGCCGGACCCTCGCCCGCCGGCCGCCCGAAGATCCGGTCGAAGCGCCGCAGCAGCTCCAGGTAGACCCGGGGGAACTCCGCGCGCGCGTCCTCGTCGAGGGCGAGCAGGTCGGGCACCCGGCGCCTGGGGTAGAGGTGCACCTCGTAGGGCCAGTGCGCGGCGAAGGGGACGAAGGCGGCCCAGTGTTCGCTCTCCAGGACCACCCGGTCCCCCGCGAGTTCCCGCTCAAGGACGGCGTCGAAGAGGTTCTCCCCGCCCGTCTCGGCCTTGTGGCCCGCGAGCGAGCCGAGCATCAGCGCGGTGCGGGGGGTGATGAACGGGTAGGCGTAGATCTGGCCGTGGGGATGACCGAGCGTCACCCCGATCTCGGCGCCCCGGTTCTCGAAACAGAACACCTGCTTCACGGAGGGCAGATGCGACAGTTCGGCGGTGCGGTCGGTCCACGCCTCCAGCACCAGCCGGGCCTGCTCGTCGGTGAGGGAGGCGAAGGACGCGTCGTGGTCGGAGGTGAAGCAGACGACCTCGCAGCGGCCGGAGTCACCGGCGAGGGAGGGGAAACGGTTCTCGAAGACGACCACGTCGTAGGCGGAGTCGGGGATCTCGCTGAGCCGGCCGTCCCGGCTCGGGCAGAGCGGGCACTCGTCGGCCGGGGGGTGGTAGGTGCGCCCCTGCCGGTGGGAGGCGACGGCCACCGAGTCGCCGAGCAGCGGGTCCCGGCGGATCTCGGAGGCGGTGACCGTGGGGTCCAGTGGCCGCCGGTCCACGGCGTCGCGGACCGTGTCGTCCCGCAGGTCGTAGTAGACCAGCTCACGCCCGTCGGCCAGCCGGGTCGAGGTCTTCTTCACGCCGTGCTCCTTGCTCTCACTCAACACAATCAAACATAACAGACCACAATTCGACAAGAGGTTCCCGATCACAATCGAACAAAGAACCCCAACAGGACTGTTCAAACAATGAACGCCGCGGCGTAAGTTCCGCTCTGGATCGATCCGTTCGCGCAACGAAGCGAGTTCTCATGCAGATCCCCCCAACCGCACCCGCGCCCCTGGCGGCGGGCCCCAGCTATCTGGCGTCGGAGCTACGGCTCCCCACCAACTGGCTCGACTACACGATCCTGGCCATCTACTTCGTCGTGGTCCTCGGCATCGGCTTCGCGGCTCGCCGCTCGGTGAAGACCAGCCTGGACTTCTTCCTCTCCGGGCGCTCGCTGCCCGCCTGGATCACCGGCCTCGCCTTCATCTCGGCGAACCTGGCGGCCACCGAGATCCTGGGCATGGCGGCCAACAGCGCCCAGTACGGCGCGTACACCGTGCACTGGTACTGGATCGGCGCCATCCCGGCCATGGTCTTCCTGGGCCTCGTGATGATGCCGTTCTACTACGGCAGCAAGGTCCGCTCGGTCCCCGAGTTCCTGCTGCTGCGCTTCGACAAGGCGGCCCACCTGCTCAGTTCGATCCTGTTCGCCTTCGCCGCCATCCTGATCGCGGGCGTCAACCTCTATGCCCTGGCGATCGTGGTGGAGGCCCTGCTCGGCTGGCCGCAGTGGGTGGCCATCGTGGTCGCGGGCGCCTTCGTGCTCGGCTACATCACGCTGGGCGGTCTCTCCTCCGCGATCTACAACGAGGTGCTCCAGTTCTTCGTGATCCTGGCCGCCCTCATCCCGATCACCATCCTCGGCCTGAAGAAGGCCGGCGGCTGGGACGGCCTGACCCACAAGCTGGACGCGGCCCACGGCGCCAACTTCACCACCGCCTGGGGCGGCACCGGCATCGGCAGCGCCAACCCGCTGGGCGCGAACTGGCTGACCATCGTGCTCGGTCTCGGCTTCGTGCTGTCCTTCGGCTACTGGACGACCAACTTCGCCGAGGTGCAGCGCGCGCTGTCCGCGAGGAACCTCTCCGCCTCCCGGCGCACCCCGCTGATCGCGGCCTACCCGAAGATCTTCATAGTCTTCCTGGTGATGATCCCCGGCCTGGTCGCCGCCGCCCTGGTCCCGAAGATCGGCCAGCCCGGCTCCGGGCTCCAGTACAACGACGCGATCCCCTACCTGATGCAGGAGCTGCTGCCCAACGGCGTGCTCGGCATCGCGGTCACCGGTCTGCTCGCCGCCTTCATGGCGGGCATGGCGGCCAACGTGTCGTCCTTCAACACGGTGTTCACCACCGACATCTGGGCCCGCTACGTCAAGCCGGACCAGGAGGACGCCTACTACGTACGCTTCGGCCGCTGGATCACCGTGATCGGTGTGGCCGCGTCGGTCGGCACGGCGTTCCTGGCGTCGTCGTTCTCGAACATCATGAGCTACCTCCAGACGCTGTTCTCCTTCTTCAACGTCCCGATGTTCGTGGTCTTCATCGTCGGCATGTTCTGGAAGCGCGCCTCGGCCAGGTCCGGCTTCTGGGGTCTGCTCGCCGGTACCGCGACCGCGATGGTCAACTACTTCGTGTTCTACAAGGAGGGCATCATCTCGATCCCCTCCGACCAGGGCGCCAACTTCGTCTCCGCCATCGCGGGCTTCGTGGCCGGCGCGGTCGTGATGGTCGCGGTGTCGCTGTTTACCAAGCCCAAGCCGGCCGAGGAACTCCAGGGCCTGGTCTACGGCACCAAGTCGCCGGGCATGTCCGAGGCAGCCGCCGAGGGCGACGACGCCTGGTACCGCAAGCCCGCCCTGCTCGGCTGGGGCGCGGTCGTCCTGGCCGCCGCCTGCTACATCCCGTTCTCGTTCTGATCGCGGGAGGATGAGGAAACCATGACCGACGAATCCCCCCGCCCCGAGCACGCCGGTTCCGAGCACGGCGCGACCGAGCCAGGCGTCCACCGCGAGGTCACCGAGCTGGAGGGCCGGTCCGCCACCGCCGCCCGCATCTTCGACCTGCGGCGCATCATCGGCGGCCTCTTCGTGCTGTACGGCGTCATCGTCACGATCACCGGCCTCACCGACTCCCAGGCCGCGATCGACAAGGCCGAGGGCGTCAACATCAACCTGTGGACCGGCATCGGCATGCTGATCCTCGGGGTGTTCTTCCTGGCCTGGCTGAAGCTGCGCCCGACCCCGCCGCCGCTGCCCGCCGAGGACGCGGGCGACGAGGAGCCCGCGCACTAGCCTCACGCGCGACGACGACGGAGCCGGAGCTGTGGACTACAGCTCCGGCTCCGTCATGTGCGGGGCCGCGCCGGCGCGGTCCAGCAGACCGGTGCGGGCCGCGAGGGCGGCCGCCTCCAGCCGGGAGCCGACGCCCAGCTTCATCAGGACCCGCTGCACATGGGTGCGGGCGGTGCTGGGCGCTATGCCCATGCCCGCCGCGATCAGCCGGGTGTCCTCCCCGTCGGCGACCCGCACCAGCACCTCCACCTCACGCGGGGTGAGCAGCCTCAGCAGCCGCTGGCCCTCGTCGTCGGGCTGGACGGCCGGGTTGAGCAGTTCGGCGAAGGCGCCCTGCAACAGCTGAGGGGCCACGGCCGCCTCACCGGCCCTGGCCTTCATGATGGCCCGCTCGACACCCTCTATGCGCTCGTCGTGCCGTACGTACCCGGCGGCGCCCGCCGCGAAGGCGGCCGCGATGCCGCGCGGGGAGGGCACCGGACCGAGGACCAGCACGGCCACCTGCGGGCGCTCCCGCCTGATCCGCGCCACCGGGTCGAACGCGCCCGGCTCGGCGGGCGCGGCCGTGCCCAGCAGGCACACCTCGGGGGCGCGCGATATCACCAGCTCGGCCGCGCCCGCGGCCGGCGCCGCCGCCGCGAGCACCCGGTGCCCGCGCAGCTTCAGCGCCGACGCCAACGCCTCCGCCAGCAGGCGGTGGTCGTCGACGACCATGAGCCGCACTCCCATAGAGCAACCCCCCAGTCCCCCTCCGATGTCCGGGAAGTTACACGCTCGGGGCGCCTGCCGTGCGGGCTTCGGTCAGTCGCGGGTACCGAAGGCCACGATCAGGTTTTTCGCGCCGCCGGCACCGAGGGGCTTGGACACGCTCACCTGCGACATGAAGAGCCTGCCGCGCGCGAAGCGGTAGTTGGCGTACTCCACCCCCATGCCGGCCGACAGGTCGTGACTGGCCTGGTCGCCGGGGATGTCCAGCAGTGTCGTGGCCCTGAAGTCCGCGCCGTCGATGCTGACGAGCCGGCCGTTCTGGCCGTACACCACGTTCGTCCAGGCGAGCAGGTTGCCGCCGTCCATGCGAAGCGGGTAGAACGTGCGGCCCTTGCCGGCCGGGGCGCGCTTGCCGGTCTGCTTGCCGGTGGTGAGGTCGAAGGCGACGATCTCGTTGGTGCTGCCGGGCCTGCCGGTGTCCTGGTGTTCCTTGGTCGCCAGGTACAGCCTGCCCTCACCGGCGACGATTCCCCGGCAGTCCTCGACGTGTTCGATGGTGTCGCACCGGCCGAGATAGGCGTCGCGCGGTACGGGGATGCGGGCCAGGAGCTTGCCGGTCCGGCCGTCGACGGAGAAGAAGTCCGAGATGCCGCTGCCGCCGCCCGCGGCCTTGCCGGCGTCGGCGCCGATCACCAGCGGGTCGGTGGAGACGATGCCCGCGTACGTGATGCCGGCGCCCAGCCTGTACTCGGAGAGCACCTTCCCCGAAGTGGGTTCGAGGGTCTGGACGCTGAGGGTCTCGTTGTCGAACTCGCCGCACTTGCGCAGCGCGACGAGCCTGCTGCCACCGCCGTACCCGGTGTCCTTGCAGGAGTCGCCGGGCTTGGGCTGCCACAGGACCTTGCCGGTCGCGATGTCGTAGGCGACGCCGCCCTGGAGACCGCCCGCCGCGACGGTGTTCCCGGCGACCGTGATGTTCCCGTACGTCGTGGCGAAGTCGCCCGTGCCGATCGCCCTGGTCCACAGCCGGGTGCCCTTGACCAGGTCGAGCGCGGCGATCTGGCTGCAGCGGGCGATCCTGGTCCTGCTGGGCGTGGCGGGCCGGAAGACGATGGCGGTACGACCGTCGGCGGTGACATGCTCGCTGGCCGCGCAGACCGGGCCCGGGAGCTTGATCGTCCAGCGCTTCGCGCCGTCGTCCGGGTCGTAACCGACGACCTCGGAGACGCCGGTGCCGGCGTAGACCGTGTCGGTCAGCCAGGCGCCGTCGGTGGTGACGACGTCGTCCCCGACGTCGGGTACCGGGACCTTGAACAGGAGGCGGGCGACAGGGTCGTCCGGCGCCTTCTCCCTGCCCGGGGTCACGGTGGCGGTGCCGTTCTTGCCGCCGGAGGCCGCCGTGCCACCCCCGTCCCCGGAGGAGTGGGCGTACCAGACACCGGAGCCGATGATCAGCCCGATGGCGACGACGGCCGCGAGGACGATCAGGGCGATGGTGCGGTTCTGCCCGGCCCGGGTGTCGCCGCCCGCCACGGCCGTGGGCGGCTGGGCGGGGTGGCCGTGACCGGGCTGCTGGGGGTACGGGGGCAGCGGGGCGCCGGGGTAGCCGTAGCCGGGCTGCGGCTGCGGCGGGGGTGCCTGCGGGTACCCGTAGGGGGGCTGCGGATCGCCCGGCGGGGTCGGCGGCGCGGGCGGCTGGTCGGTCATCGCGGGTTACCTCGAAGCGGCTGGTGGGGACGGGGGCGGCGCGAGGGGGGCGGCTACCTGCCGAAGGCCATCATCAGCTTCTCCTCGCCCTGGTCGTCGCCGCCGAGGCGGTCGGAGGAGATGAAGAGGCGCCCGCCGGACCAGACCGCGGAGCTGTCGAGGAAGCCGCTCTCGAGCCGCGCCACACTGTCGGGGTTGCGCAGCAGCGTGGCCGGCCGGTGCGCGCCGGGACCGGTCGGGATCGACACCACCCGGCCGCCCTGGCCGGAGGACGCGTCGGCGTACGCGATGAGGTTGCCGCCCTGGAGTCCCACGGGGACCATCGGGCGGGCGACCGGGGATCTCACCCGCCACTTCGCCTTGCCGTCGGTGAGGCTGACGGCGACGATCTCGTTCGCCGCGTTCGTGCTCTCGGTGGGCAGGTAGAGGGTCCTGTCGTCGGCGGCGACACCCCGGCAGTTCTGCAGGCCGCGCGTCAGCGAGGACCAGCCGCAGCCGGGGGCGAACTTGTCGTCGGCCTTGACCTCGGAGCTGAGGCGGCCGCCGCCGTCGAGGGTGGAGATGTTCCACGCGTTCTTGTCGTGACCGGTCAGCCGGACCACGAGCGGGTCGACGGAGAAGACGCGCTCGACCTTCCAGCCCTTGGTGCCGGGCCGGGTCCACCTCACCTTGCCGGTGGCGGGGTCGAGTTCGCGGATCTCCTCGCGCTCCCGCGCGCCGCCCGCGCCGCAGGAGGTCACCTCGATCAGCCGCCGGCTGTCACCGGCGAAGCCGGCCGGGAAGCAGTCGTCGTACTTCTTCACGTCGTACAGCTTGCGGCCGGTCGCCGCGTCGTACGCGATGCCGGACATCGAGCGGGCCACCACCAGGGTCTTGCCGCTGAGGGTCAGCTCGATGGTGCGGACGCTGTCGAACAGGGCGGTGCCTTCGGGTACTTGGGCGTGCCAGCCCTTCTTGCCGGTGTCGAGGTCGATCTGCTGGAGCTGGTTGCAGACGGCGCGGTCGCTGACGCCGTTCATGTACGCGATGACGACCTTGCCGCCGGCGCCGGCGTCGCGGGTGACCGCGCAGACCGGGTGCGGCAGGGTGATCGGGTCCCAGGCGGCCGCGCCGCCGGCGACGCGGTAGCCGACGATCTCCTTGTACGCGGCCTTCACCGCGGTCTTCCCGGTGACCCAGAGGCCGGGCGCGTCCGCGCCGTCGGCCGGGACGTCGGGGGCGGACTTGTACCAGAGGACCTTCGACTCGCCGGGCTCGCGGCCCGCGTTGAGGTCCTCGGCGTCCGTGCGGCCGTCGCCCTTGCTGTCGCCCTTGCCGTCGCCCTCGTCCGCCGAGGGGGACACGGTGGCCGAGGGGCGGGTGCCGCCGGTCGGGTGGGCGACGGGCTTGTCGTCGTCCCCGCCGCGTCCGGTGACCGCGTACACGACGCCGCCGACGAGCAGCAGCGCGGCGGCCACCGCCCCGGCCAGCAGCGCGGTGCGCTTGCCGCCGGGCGGCTTGCCGGGTGCGCCGGGCTGCGGGTACGTCCCGTAAGGACCGCCGGGCGGCGGGCCGTAGGGACCCGGGGCCTGCCCGTAGGGGCCGGGCTGGGCGTACGGGCCGGGAGACCGGGGGTAGCCGTAACCGGGCTGCGGCGGGCCCTGCGGAGCGGGTTGTTGAGGCGCGCCGAAACCATCCTGCGGCGGCCGGCCCTGCGGTGGCTGGTTCTGCGGTGGGCCGAAGCCGCCCTGCGGCGGCTGACCGGGCGGCTGGCTCATCAGCGCGCTCCCCCTCGTTCACTGACTCTTAGCCCTCGGACAGCCTTTCTACCACCGACCACCGACAGCACAGGGGCCCGTGCGAGCCCCTGTGCCCAAGGTCGGACCACCCCGTGATGCGCCCGTTACGCGCCCGCCGGTACGGCCGGATTCCGCTGTCCGCGCTACGCGTCCTCGGCCAGCTCCAGCCAGCGCAGCTCCAGTTCGTCGCGCTCACCGGAGAGTCCGCGCAGTTCGGCGTCGAGTTCAGCCACCTTGGCGAAGTCGGTGGCGTTGTCCGCGATCCGGGTGTGCAGCTTGGACTCCTTCTCGGAGAGCTTGTCCAACTGCCGCTCGATCTTCTGGAGTTCCTTCTTGGCGGCCCGCTGGTCGGCGGCGCTCCGCTCCGTCGCGGCCGGGGCGGGCGCGGCGGCGGCCGACCGCTGGGCGACGGCCTCCTCCATACGCAGCCGGCGCTCCAGGTACTCGTCGATGCCGCGCGGCAGCATGCGCAGCGCGCCGTCGCCGAGGAGGGCGAACACCCTGTCGGTGGTGCGCTCGACGAAGAACCGGTCGTGGGAGATGACGACCATCGAGCCGGGCCAGCCGTCGAGGACGTCCTCCAGCTGGGTCAGGGTCTCGATGTCCAGGTCGTTGGTGGGCTCGTCGAGGAAGAGGACGTTGGGCTCGTCCATCAGGAGGCGCAGCAGCTGGAGCCTGCGGCGCTCACCGCCGGAGAGGTCGCCGACGGGCGTCCACTGCTTCTCCTTGCTGAAGCCGAACGTCTCGCAGAGCTGGCCCGCCGTCATCTCACGGCCCTTGCCGAGGTCGACACGCTCGCGGACCTGCTGCACGGCCTCCAGGACCCGGGTGGCCGGGTCGAGTTCGGCGACCTCCTGGGAGAGGTAGGCGAGCTTGACGGTCTTGCCGACGACGACACGGCCGCCCGCGGGCTGCGTCTCGCCCTCGGTGCGCGCCGCTTCCGCCATGGCCCGCAGCAGGGACGTCTTGCCGGCGCCGTTGACGCCGACCAGGCCGATGCGGTCGCCGGGGCCGAGCTGCCAGGTGACGTGCTTGAGCAGTTCCTTGGGTCCTGCGGTGACGCTGACGTCCTCCAGGTCGAACACCGTCCTGCCGAGCCGGGAGGAGGCGAACTTCATCAGCTCGCTGCTGTCGCGGGGCGGCGGTACGTCCTTGATCAGCTCGTTGGCGGCCTCGACCCGGAAGCGGGGCTTGGAGGTGCGGGCGGGGGCGCCCCGGCGCAGCCAGGCCAGCTCCTTGCGGACGAGGTTCTGCCGCTTGGTCTCCTCGGTGGCGGCGATGCGCTCGCGCTCGGCGCGGGCGAAGACGTAGTCGGAGTAGCCGCCCTCGTACTCGTACACGGTGCCGCGCTGGACGTCCCACATGCGGGTGCAGACCTGGTCGAGGAACCAACGGTCGTGGGTGACGCAGACGAGTGCCGAGCGGCGCTCGCGCAGGTGCCGGGCGAGCCAGGCGATGCCCTCGACGTCGAGGTGGTTGGTGGGCTCGTCCAGGACGAGGAGGTCCTGCTCCTCGATCAGCAGCTTGGCGAGCGCGATCCGGCGCCGCTCACCACCGGACAGCGGGCCGATGACGGTGTCCAGCCCCTTGGGGAAGCCCGGCAGGTCGAGCCCGCCGAACAGCCCGGTGAGCACGTCCCTGACCTTGGCGTTGCCCGCCCACTCGTGGTCGGCCAGGTCACCGATGACCTCGTGCCGGACGGTGGCCTCGGGGTCGAGCGAGTCGTGCTGCGTCAGCACTCCGCTGCGCAGCCCTCCGGAGTGCGTGACCCGCCCGCTGTCGGCCTCCTCGACCTTGGCGAGCATCCGGATCAGCGTGGTCTTCCCGTCACCGTTGCGCCCGACGACCCCGATCCGGTCCCCTTCCGACACACCGAGCGAGACGCCGTCCAGCAGGGCCCGCGTGCCGTAGACCTTGCTGACGTTCTCGACATTGACCAGATTGACGGCCATTTCACTCCTGTGCAGGGGGATCGATCAGCCTTCAAGCGTAGGGCCTGCCGGGCTGAGGGCGGGGCGCGCGGGTGCGGTCACTCTTTGTGATGACGTGGTCGACGTTCGGCCGCTACCGTGGACGCACAGGCAGCAGGATCCCGTTCATGGGAGGAACCATGACCGCCGAGTCCATCGAGCACCGTCCGCACTGGCCGGTGCCGCCCGAGGACGGCTATACCGTGGACGACCTGTTCACACTGCCGGATCTCCCGCCGCACACAGAGCTGATCGACGGAAGCCTGGTTTTCGTAAGTCCACAGCGGGATTTTCACAGTGTTGTCATCGATCTGCTCGCCGCCGGCCTCAGGAGTACCGTGCCGCCCCGGCTCCGGGTGCGCAGGGAGATGACCATGGTCCTCGACCGGCGCAACGGCCCCGAGCCGGACCTCTGCGTCGTACGCGCCGAGTCCGTCGTCGGTCGCCGTCAGACGCGGTTCGAGGTGGCCGACGTCCTGCTCGCCGTGGAGGTGGTGTCCCCGGACTCCGAGGCCCGGGACCGTGACACCAAGCCCCACAAGTACGCCGCGGCCGGCATCCCCCACTTCTGGCTGGTGGAGATGGCCGGCGAGGACGACCACCCCGTGGTCCAGGTGTACGAGCGCGGCGAGGCCACCGGGACGTACGCCCTGACCGGCATCCACCACGCACAGGTCAAGCTGACCGCGCCCTACGGGATCGACATCGACCTGACGGAGATCGACCGCCTCTGAGGCTCAGAGAACCGTAGCTCCCGGCACCGGCCCAGCCGCCGTGCGGGTGGTGCGGCAGGTACCGGAGGCGTGGAGGGCGGCCGTCACCTTCACAGCGGCGTCCGAGTCGGGGACCAGGAAGGCGGTCGTGGGGCCCGAGCCTGAGACCAGGGCGGCCAGGGCGCCTGCGGTGCGGCCCGTTTCCAGGGTGGCCGCCAGCTCGGGGTACAGGGACAGCGCCGCCGGCTGGAGGTCGTTGGTGAGGGCCGCCGCGAGGGCCTCGGGGTCGCCCTTCGCCAGAGCCGTCAGGAGGGCCGGGTCGGCCTCCGGGGCCGGGATGGCGTGGCCCTCGGTCAGACGGTCGAACTCGCGGAAGACGGCCGGGGTCGACAGGCCGCGCTCGGCCATCGCGAACACCCAGTGGAAGGTGCCCCCGGCCTCCAGCGGAGTCAGCTTCTCGCCGCGTCCGGTGCCGAGTGCCGCGCCGCCGACCAGGCTGAAGGGGACGTCGCTGCCCAGCTCGGCGCAGATGTCGAGCAGCTCGGCGCGCGAGGCGCCCGTACCCCACAGCGCGTCGCAGGCGAGGAGTGCGCCCGCGCCGTCCGCGCTGCCGCCGGCCATGCCGCCCGCGACCGGGATGTCCTTGGCGATGTGGAGGTGGACGGCCGGCTCGATGCCCCGGCGCCCGGCGAGCGCGAGGGCGGCGCGGGCGGCGAGGTTGGTGCGGTCCAGGGGGACCTGCGCGGCGTCGGGACCGGAGCAGGTGACCCGGAGTCCACCGGCCGGGGTCACGGTGACCTCGTCGTACAGGCCGACCGCGAGGAAGACGTTGGCCAGGTCGTGGAAGCCGTCGGGGCGGGCGGCGGCCACGCCGAGCTGGACGTTGACCTTGGCGGGGACCCGTACGGTGACGCTCACGCGCCCGCTCCCCTGTGCTCGGCGATCCGCGCGAACTCCTCGACCGTGAGGGACTCGCCGCGCGCCTGCGGGGACACCCCGGCGGCGACCAGCGCGGCCTCGGCGGCGGCGGCCGACCCGGCCCAGCCGGCCAGCGCGGCGCGCAGTGTCTTGCGGCGCTGGGCGAAGGCTGCGTCGACCGCGGCGAAGACCTCGGCCCGGGTGGCGGACGTCCTGACCGGCTCGGTGCGCCGGACCAGCGAGACCAGGCCGCTGTCGACGTTGGGCGCGGGCCAGAAGACGTTGCGTCCGATCGCCCCGGCGCGCTTCACCTCGGCGTACCAGTTGGCCTTGACCGAGGGCACGCCGTACACCTTGGAGCCGGGCGGTGCGGCGAGCCGGTCGGCGACCTCGGACTGGACCATCACCAGGGTGCGCTCGATGCTCGGGAAGGTGGCGAGCATGTGCAGCAGTACGGGGACGGCGACGTTGTAGGGCAGGTTGGCGACGAGCGCGGTCGGCGGGGGGCCGGGCAGCTCGTCGACGAGCATCGCGTCGGAGTGCACCAGCGCGAACCGGTCGGCGCGGCCGGGCATCCGGGCGGCGACGGTCGCGGGCAGCGCGGCGGCGAGTACGTCGTCGATCTCGACGGCGGTGACCCGGTCGGCGGCCTCCAGCAGGGCCAGGGTGAGGGAGCCGAGTCCGGGCCCTACCTCCACCACCACGTCGTCGGGGCGCACCCCGGCGGTGCGCACGATGCGGCGGACCGTGTTGGCGTCGATCACGAAGTTCTGGCCGCGCTGCTTGGTGGGGCGTACGCCGAGCACGGTCGCCAGTTCGCGGATGTCGGCGGGGCCGAGGAGGGCGTCGGGGGTGGGGCTGGTCACGGGACAAGGGTACGGGGCGGCGCGGGCACCGGTGCCCCGGCTCAGCCGCGCAGCCGGGACCCGCAGTGCGGCCAGGGCGAGGTGCCGTGGCGCTGGTACAGGGTCTCGGCGCGCCGGGTCTGCTCCTCGGGCGGCGCGTCCTGGGGGCGTCCGCTGCCGCCGAGGGCGTGCCAGGTGGCGGTGTCGAACTGGTAGAGGCCGCCGTAGGTGCCGGAGGGGTCGACGGCGTCGGGGCGGCCGCCGGACTCGCAGACGGCGAGCGCGTGCCAGTCGAGGTGGCCGGCGCCGGACGCGGTGGCCGGGCGGGGCCCGGTGCCGACGCGGACGAGCTGCCGGCGCGGCTCCCGGACCACCTCGGTCCGCTCCCGGCGGGGGCGCTGCCGGACGCCGTTGACGGTGCGCAGCAGGTAGGTGCTGCGGCGCAGTCCGGGGCGGCCCGCCTGGTCGACGACCTCGGTGCCCCGGGGCAGCGCGGGGTCCTCGCTGCGGCGCTCGGGGTACGGGATCTCCTCGTCGTGCGTCTCGTGGGTGCCGGTGATGCGCAGCACGGTGACGGTCTGTCCGTCGCGCGGGAAGGAGGTGCCGGGCACGGAGGTGGTGTCCTCGCCGCGCAGGGTGGTGCCGGCCTCGCGCAGCACGTCGGCGACGGTGGCCGCGTTGGTGCGCAGGGTGCGGGTGCGGCCGTCCGCCATGACGGTGACGCTGCGCTCGGTACGGACGTCCAGGGCGAGCCCGGCGCGGCCGATGGGCAGGGAGCGGGAGGCGGACAGGTAGGCGCCCTCGGCCCGTACCCCGAGCTGCCTCAGCGCGCCGTCCACGGTGTCCGCGGTGGTCCACACGACCCGGCGTTCACCGTCGACGGTGAGCCGGACGGGGCGGCCGTGGCGTACGGCGATCTCGTCGCCGTCGGTGAGCGGGGTGCCGGGGGCGGGCGTGACCACGTCGTGCGGGCCGACGCGTACGCCCTCGTCGGCGAGGAGTCCGGTGACGTCGTCGGCGAAGGTGTGCAGGGTGCGGGGGTGGCCGTCGACGGTCAGCTCGACCGCCTTGTCCTCGGCGACGAAGGCTGCGGTGCCCCCGGCGAGGAACGCGACGACCAGGGCCTGCGGCAGCAGCCGGCGCACCGGGGACTCGGGGCGGGCGGCGGCACGGCGTCCGCGCCCCGCCGGTCCGGGTCCCTCCGGCGTCCTGCGGGGCGGCGGCACGGCCTCGTGGGCGGGCCGGCGGGGGGCGCCGGGTACGCCGTACGGCAGGGTCAGCGCGGTGTGCACCGACGGCACGGCCGGTTCGTCGCCGAGGGTGCCGTGGGGGCCGTACCGCTCGTACTGCTTGCTCACCGCGACACGCTCCAGGGGCCTTCGCCGATCGGGCCCCCAGAACCTAGCGGAGCGGGCGTCACTCTCCAAAGCGGCGCGGCCACCCAGGGTCACCGCTCGAACTGGCGGCTCAGTATCCGAAGGCGCGCGCGGTGTTGGTGGCGAGGGCGGCGGCGAGGGTGTCCTCGTCGGTGCCGCGTACGGCGGCCATGGCGCGCACGGTGACCGGGATCAGGTACGGGGCGTTGGGACGGCCCCGGTAGGGCGCCGGGGTGAGGAAGGGCGCGTCGGTCTCCACGAGGACCAGCTCCAGCGGGGCCACCACCAGGGCGTCCCGGAGGTTCTGGGCGTTCTTGAAGGTGACGTTCCCGGCGAACGACAGGTAATAGCCCTCGCGGGCGCAGATCTCGGCCATGCCGGCGTCGCCGGAGTAGCAGTGGAAGACGGTGCGCTCGGGGGCGCCCTCCTCCTTCAGCACGCGCAGCACGTCGTCGTGGGCGTCGCGGTCGTGGATGACCAGGGTCTTGCCGTGCCGCTTGGCGATCTCGATGTGGGCGCGGAAGGACCGCTCCTGGGCCTCCTTGCCCTCGGGGCCGGTGCGGAAGAAGTCGAGGCCGGTCTCGCCGACGCCCTTGACCTGGGGGAGCGCGGCGAGCCGGTCGATCTCGGCGAGCGCCTCGTCCAGCGCGGCGTCCCCGCCGGGCACGCGGGCGCCCTGCCGGGACCACCCTTCCGCAGCGTCGCCGTGCACGATGCGCGGCGCCTCGTTCGGGTGCAGGGCGACCGTCGCGTGGACGCTGTCGTACGCGGCGGCCGTCTCGGCGGCCCAGCGGGAGCCCGCGAGGTCGCAGCCGACCTGCACGACCGTGGTCACGCCGACCGACGCGGCCTTCGCCAGACCCTCCTCGACGGTGCCGGACTGCATGTCGAGGTGGGTGTGGGAGTCGGCGACCGGAACACCCAGGGGTACCGGGAGCGGGGGCGGCGTGTTCTTGTCGCTGGCGTTCGCAGGCATGCCCCGATCCTACGGACAGGCCTTAGCTCGCCCGGCGCTGGAAGGGATGCAGCAGGTCGGAGAGGTGCCAGTGGTGGGCCGCCGGCGCGGGGAGAGCCGGCTCGGGGCGCGGACGGCGTACGGAGGCCACCTGGCCGGCGCGCATGATCCGTACGACGTGGCCGTCGCAGTTCTGGCACACCGGCCGGCTCAGCGGGGACGGCACCACGCGGCCGTCGGCGATGTACCGCACGCACTCGTGGCCGTCGGTGTCGGTGTGGTGCTCTATCGCGTACGACTGCTCCCAGCCGTGCCCGCAGCGCATGCAGGCGAACGCGTACGACTCGTGAACGGCGGCGATCTGCCCGGCGATCTCACTCATGCCAGCTCCTGCGGTCCACTGACGCCCCGCTTGCGGGACGAGGGGACGGTTCTTCGGCCCCTTCGCCCAGTGGACGCCCGCACCGCCGCGAACGCACGCGAACTGTCCACTGTTGGACGCGCCTTGGACGTTCCTTGCCGAACCGCTCCGCCACGGGCCGTTCCCTTTGCCCGCCCGCACTCCCCGTTTGCCCGGCCATGGGGCGTACCCCGGCATACGCGCTGCCCAGCGGGCGCAGGACCCCGGTCGGCGGGACGCCCCTCAGTCCCCACCCGGCCCCGTTCAGCCCCTGTTCAGCCCGCGGTGCGCTTCGCCGCCACCACCGCGTCGAACACCACCCGCTTGGGGATGCCCGCTTCCGCCGCGACGGACGCGATGGCCTCCTTACGGGGTTCGCCGGCCTCCTCGCGGACGCGGACCCGGCGGACGAGTTCGCCGGCGTCCAGTTCCTCGGGGCCGGACTCGGGGGCGCCCTCGACGACGACGGTGATCTCGCCGCGCACCCCCTCGGCGGCCCAGGCGGCCAGGTAGGCGAGGGGGCCGCGCCTGACCTCCTCGTACGTCTTGGTCAGCTCGCGGCAGACGGCGGCACGGCGGTCGGCGCCGAAGACCTCGGCCATCGCGGCGAGGGTGTCGTCCAGGCGGTGCGGGGCCTCGAAGTAGACCAGGGTGCGCCGCTCACCGGCGACCTCGCGCAGCCGGGAGAGCCGCTCGCCGGCCTTGCGCGGCAGGAACCCCTCGAAGCAGAACCGGTCCACCGGCAGCCCGGACAGCGCGAGCGCGGTGAGCACCGCGGACGGCCCCGGCACGGCGGTGACCAGGATGCCGTGCTCGACGGCGGCGGCGACCAGGCGGTAGCCGGGGTCGGAGACCGACGGCATCCCGGCGTCCGTGACGAGCAGCACCCGGGCGCCCCCGCGCAGCTCCTCCACCAGCTCGGGGGTGCGCGCGGACTCGTTGCCCTCGAAGTAGGAGACCACCCGGCCGCCCGGCGTCACTCCGAGCGCCTGGGTCAGGCGGCGCAGCCGACGGGTGTCCTCGGCGGCGATCACATCGGCCCGCGCCAGCTCCTTCGACAGCCGGGGCGGGGCGTCCGCGACGTCGCCGATGGGGGTACCTGCGAGGACAAGGGTTCCAGTCACGGGGGCCATCCTCCCAGGGGTGCCGGGCGGGGCGGAAACCGATCGCGTCCCAATCGGTACCGCGCTTGCACGGGACTCGCCGGGCACGTTTCCCTACCATGGCGCGGTGACCAGTACCGCGTCCTCCACGGACCTCCGGCAGGGCCAGGCGCCGCCCGACGACGAGCGGCCCCCATGGCAGCGGCGGCTGCGCCGATTCGGCTACGTACCCCCCGCGGGCGCTCCCGCGGCCGGTGTACGGGACCGGCTCGTGCCGCCCTACGCGCGGCCCGCGCCGAGGGTGTGGCAGCTGCTGGGCTGCCCGCCGCACCTGGCGGAGCGGATCACCCGCTTCTCGGGCTGGGGCGGGCCGCTGCTGGTGACGCTGTTCGCGGGGCTGCTGCGGTTCTGGCACCTGGGCAGCCCGCGCGCGGTGATATTCGACGAGACGTACTACGCCAAGGACGCCTGGGCGCTGGTCCACCGGGGCTTCGAGGTCAACTGGGACAAGAACGCCAACGACGCCGTCCTCGCGTCCCACGGCCACCTCGCCATCCCCTCGGACGCGGCGTACGTGGTGCATCCGCCGGTCGGCAAGTTCGTGATCGGCCTCGGTGAGCTGGTCTTCGGGTTCGACCCGTTCGGCTGGCGGTTCATGACCGCGCTGCTCGGCACGCTGAGCGTGCTGCTGCTGTGCCGGATCGGGCGCCGGATGTTCCGCTCGACGTTCCTCGGCTGCCTGGCGGGCGCGCTGATGGCGGTGGACGGCCTGCACTTCGTGATGAGCCGGACCGCGCTGCTGGACGGCGTGCTGATGTTCTTCGTGGTCGCCGCCTTCGGCTGCCTGGTGGTGGACCGGGACCGGGCGCGGGAGAAGCTCGCCGCGGCGCTCCCCGCCGGCCCGGACGGCGTCGCACGCCCGGACGCCCGCGTCGCGGACACCTTCCGCTTCGGCCTGCGCCCCTGGCGCTGGGGCGCGGGCGTGCTGCTGGGCCTGGCCATCGGCACCAAGTGGAACGGCCTGTACATCCTGGCCGCGTTCTGCCTGATGGCGGTGTTGTGGGACGTGGGCGCCCGCAAGGTCGCCGGTGCCCGGCACCCGTACGCGGCGGTGCTGAAGTACGACACCGGGTTCGCGTTCTTGGCGACGGTGCCGGTGGCCGTCGCGGTGTACGTCGCCTCCTGGACGGGCTGGATACTGTCCCCCACCGACGGCACCGGCGGCTACTTCCGCAACTGGGCAGCGACCGACGGCCGGGGCGGCTCCTGGACCTTCCTGCCGGACTGGCTGCGCAGCCTGTGGCACTACGAGCACGAGGTCTACAACTTCCACGTCAACCTGTCGTCCCCGCACACCTACCAGTCCAACCCGTGGAGCTGGATCGTGCTGGGCCGCCCGGTGTCCTTCTTCTACGAGTCCCCCGGCCCCGGCGCCGACGGCTGCCCGGTCGGCACGAGCGGCAAGTGCGCCCGCGAGGTCCTCGCGCTGGGTACCCCCGTGCTGTGGTGGGCGGGCTGCGCGGCCATCCTCTACGTCCTGTGGCGCTGGGCCTTCCGCCGCGACTGGCGGGCCGGCGCCATCGCCTGCGGCATCGCGGCCGGCTACCTTCCCTGGTTCATGTACCAGGAGCGCACGATCTTCCTGTTCTACGCGGTCGTCTTCGTCCCGTTCCTCTGCCTGGCCGTCGCCATGCTGGCCGGCGCGATCATCGGCCCCCCGAACTCCACCGACACCCGCCGCGTGGTCGGCGCGACCGCCGCCGGCGTCCTGGTCCTCCTGATCACCTGGAACTTCATCTACTTCTGGCCCCTGTACACCGGCCAGCCGATCCCCATCGACTCCTGGCGAGGCCGGATGTGGCTGGACACCTGGGTGTAGGCCGGGCGGGAGCGGGGACACGCCAGGTTTCGCCACCCCCGCGCCGCCGCTGCCTGGGGGTTCGGGATTCGCCATCCGAACACGCCAGCCGAACACCACCGCGCCCGCCATCGGCGAATCCGGGCGAACCCCCATCCGGGCCCGGACGGGGGCCGCTTGAGCGGGCGGGGGCTCTTGGGGTTCTCTCGTTCCCGGAGGCCCCGGGGGGAGAGCCTCCGGCACGGTCCCCGTACGTGTGGGGCCCGGCTCCGGTCACGCACACCGGAGCCGGGCGGACAGGCGGGGACGGGTGGGTCCGGCCGCCTGCGGGC
>NZ_JBHXLV010000054.1:0-34351 GCF_042721685.1 Streptomyces sp. NPDC058459
CGGTAGGGGGCCCGGGTGGGGCGCCCCGGGGTTCGGGGGGGCCGCCCGGGGGGGGGGCGGCGGGGCCGGGCCCCACCGCCGTCTTGAGGTGCGGCCACAGGTCGGGGGACCGGGTGCGAGGGGCTACAGGTGGCGTCGACGGGGTTGGGGGGCGCGTCCGAGGTGGGCGCGGACCACACGGGGCGGAGCGTTTCCGACGGGGCGGGGATGATCCTGCTGGGTCTGTGCGCGGCCTGGGCGCTGATCTCGGCGGCGGCCCACGACGGGCGTCCGGAGGGGATGCTGCTGGCGGTGCTCGCCACGGTGGCGGGCTGCGCGGCGGGGCGGATCTCGGGGGCACTGCTGCCGGTGGCCGCGCCGTGCGCCGGGGCGGCGGCGCTGGTGCTGGCCGTGACGACACCCGGCCCGCTGCCCGGTCCCGCCTATCCGGCTCCGCCCGGACAGGCCGGTGCCGTCGCCGCGCTGCTGGCGCTGGCCTCCGGGGCGCTGTGCTGCGCCGCCTGGTCGACGCCGGTGCCCGGACCGCGGCTGCTGCTGTGGCTGTCGGCGGGCGCGGTGGTACCGGCCGGAGCGCTGCTGGGGTCGCCGGGCGGCTGCGCGGCCGGGGGCGTGGTGCTGCTGTGCTCGGCGGCCGCGAGTTCGATGCCGTACCGGGCCGCGGGGCTCGCCGGGCTGGCGGTCGCGGCCGGTGCGGCGGGCGGCGCGGTGTGGGGGCTGGCGTCGGGGGTGCTGCCGGGCGGGTTCGCCGAGGAGTTGACGGAGCGCGTCGGACCGTACCGGGTGGGGCTGTGGGGACGGGCGGTCCGGCTGGCACGTGAGGCACCGGTGTGGGGTGTCGGTCCCGGGCGCTTCGGCACGCCGGGTGATCCGGCGGGTCGGCCGCACTCGGCGCCGCTCCAGCTGCTGGCCGAGCAGGGTGTCGTGGGGGTGCTGCTGCTGGCCGGCGTGTTCGCCTGGGTGCTGCACGCCCTGTGGCGGGCCGCGCGTCCTACGCCGGTGGTGCTGACGGCCGGGGCGGCGCTCACGGCGCTGGCGGTGATCGCGTCGGTGGGCGACGCGCTGAGCTTCACCCCCGTGACGGCGGGCGCGGGCCTGCTGACCGGCTGGGCGACGGTGCGGCCGTGGGGCGAGGAGGAGCGGAGACCCCGCGCGGAGCCGTACCCCTAGTGCGCGTTGTCCGGGGTGATCGCGCGCAGTCGGGCCCGGATGACGCGGACCGCCGACTCGGCGTCGTCCACGGTGATGGTGAAGGTGTGGCCGTCCCACAGGCTCAGCACGATGCCCTCGCCCCGGCGGACGACGACGGCGGTGCCCTTCTCCGGGCGCCAGCGGTAGCCCCAGCCGCCCCAGTGACGGGGGGTGACGAGCGGGATGTAGTCGGCGCCGACGACCTGGGAGAGCGGGATGCGGCGGCGGGGCAGCCCGACGTGGCCGCAGCGGACCTCCAGGGTGTCCTGTTCGAGCTTGAGGTCGACGTGCACGAAGGCGAGGGTGCCGAACAGGACGAGCAGCCCCACCGCGATGCAGCCCACGACGGACATGACCAGGGCGATGATTCCGGAACTCCACGCCGACTGCACTGCCAGCTCGATGCCGAGCGCCAGGCAGGCGGCGCCGGCCAGCGCCAGCAGCCACTGCACGCGGTTGGTGGCGCGTCCGGTCCAGAAGTCGGGGTGCGGGGCGTCCTCGGCGTCGTGGTGCTCCCTCATGTCTATGAGGTTACCCAGGTTTCGCCATGGTGGTACGTGCTCACGGAGAGGTACGGCTACGGGCGGACTGCCCCGGCGCCGGCCGTGAGACCGTGCCCGGTGTCACATCCGGTCGGCGAGCGGGCCCGTCACGGGCAGCAGGCGCCCCTCGGCGTAGTGCAGCGCGGTCGGGGGCAGCGCGCCCTCGCGGCCGCTCAGCAGCACGGTGAGGACGCCCCTGGCGGGGGCGTCGGGTGCGGGGCGCTCGCCGATCCGGCGCAGCGCCTGGGCGGCGACGGCCCCGGCGGAGCCGCGCAGGGCGAGCGGGGCGGCACCGGGCCGCTGCACGGCGGCGCGGATACGTTCCGCCACCAGCTCGTAGTGGGTGCAGCCGAGGACTACGGCCGTCACGTCGGGCGGGGTGAGTTCAGCGGCGGCCGCCACGGCGGCGGCGACGGCCCGCTCGTCCGCGTGCTCGACGGCCTCGGCCAGGCCCCGGCAGGGCACCTCGGTGACCTGGACGCCGTGGGCGAAGTCCGCGATCAGGTCGCGCTGGTAGGGGCTGCCGGTGGTGGCGGGGGTCGCCCAGATCGCCACGTGTCCGCCGACGGCCGCGGCGGGCTTGATCGCGGGGACGGTGCCGATCACCGGGATGCCGGGTTCACAGCGGGCGCGCAGCGCGGGCAGGGCGTGCACGGTGGCGGTGTTGCAGCCCACGATGAGGACGTCCGGGCGGTGTGCGGCGGCCGCTTCGGCGACGGCGAGGGCACGCCGGGTGAGGTCTTCGGGGGTGCGCGGTCCCCAGGGCATGCCGTCCGGGTCCAGGGAGAGGACGAGATCCGCGTCGGGCCGGAGCCGGCGTACCGCCGCGGTGGCTGCGAGGAGGCCGATTCCGGAGTCCATGAGCGCGATCTTCACCCGGTCACGATAGTCGATGGCCGCTGGCCGGCCGTTGCGGTGGGGCAGACTGCGGCCGTGAGCGCCATCATGTGGACCGCCGCCGTGTCCCTCGCCGTCTGGTGCTGGCTGCTGCTGGGCCAGGGTTTCTTCTGGCGCACCGATGTACGGCTGCCCCCGCGCCGCGAGCCCGAGGTGTGGCCGCCGGTCTGTGTGGTGGTCCCGGCCCGTGACGAGGCGGCCGTGCTGCCGGCGAGCCTGCCCTCGCTGCTCGCCCAGGACTATCCGGGACGGGCGGAGGTCTTCCTGGTGGACGACGGCAGCCGCGACGGCACCGGGGACCTGGCCCGTGAGCTGTCCGCGCGGCGGGGCGGACTGCCGCTCACGGTGGACTCCCCCGGTGAGCCGCCCGAGGGCTGGACGGGCAAGCTGTGGGCGGTGCGGCACGGGATCGCCCTGGCACGCGCGCGTGACCCCGAGTACCTGCTGCTGACGGACGCGGACATCGCGCATGCCCCGGACAGCCTGCGTTCCCTGGTCGCGGCGGCCCGTACGGGTGATTTCGACCTGGTGTCCCAGATGGCCCGGCTGCGCGCCGAGAGCCCCTGGGAGCGGCTGGTGGTGCCGGCCTTCGTCTACTTCTTCGCCCAGCTGTACCCCTTCCGGTGGATCGGCCGCCGGGGCGCGCGTACGACGGCGGCGGCCGGGGGCTGTGTGCTGCTGCGGGCGGACATGGCCGGGCGGGCGCGGCTTCCGGATGCCGTACGGCACGCGGTCATCGACGACGTTGCCCTCGCGCGCGCGGTGCGGGCGAGCGGCGGCCACCTATGGCTGGGGCTGGCCGACCGGGTGGACAGCGTCCGCCCCTACCCGGGCCTCGGCGAGCTGTGGCGGATGGTCTCGCGCAGCGCGTACGCCCAGCTCCGGCACAGTCCGCCGCTGCTGCTCGGCACGGTGGCGGGGCTGGCGCTGGTGTATCTGGTGCCGCCCGTGGCGGTGGTGGCGGGGGCGGCCGTGGGGGACACGCCCACATGGGTGCTCGGCGCGGTGGGGTGGGCGGTGATGGCGGTGACGTATATGCCGATGCTGCGCTACCACCGGCAGCCGCCGTGGCTCGCTCCCCTGCTGCCGTTCACGGCGTTCCTCTATCTGCTGATGACTCTCGACTCGGCGGTCCGGCACTACCGGGGCCGGGGCGCGGCCTGGAAGGGCCGCACCTATACACGGCCCGGCGCCGTGCCGGACGAGGGCTGAGCGCGGCTCACCTGCGGCCGGGGCTCCAGTTCATGCCCCAGCCGAAGGCCCGGTCGACGGTGCGCTGCGGGCTCACTCCGCGCTCGGGGACCAGATGGCGGGACTCGCGCCGGACGACGAGGTCGCCGCCGGTACCGGTGATCAGCGCGAGCGCGCCCACCGTGGAGGGCACCGTGCACCCGTCCAGCGAGAAGCCGACCGGGCCGCCGGGCCGCCGGGCCGCGGCTGGAGGGTGACGGTGGCGTGCAGGTCGGCGAAGGAGCCGGCACCCTCGTAGACGGTGACGAACACCAGGACGCGGCGGAGGTGCTCCTTGTGGTCGAGGCTGATGGTGAGGTTCTCACCGCTCGCCACGGCACCGGTGCGGTCGTCGCCGTCGAGGTGGACATAGGGCGGCCGGTCCAGCGCCCCGAAGGCGTTGCCGAGGGCCTGTACGACGCCTTTGCGGCCGTCCGCGAGTTCGTACAGGGCGCACAGGCCGAGGTCGAGGTCTCCGGGTCCGGCGCCCCGGCGGCCCGCGCGGTGCTCGCGGGTCTGCCAGTCGAGGTTGACGCGCATGACGCCGGAGGTGCCGCCCTGCTCGGCCAGCGAGACGGAGGGGGCCGCTTTGGCGAGCCGTGGCGGGGGTGCGGCCGGGGCAGAGGGGGCGGAGGGCACGGCAGAGTGCCAGGGCACGTCGACGCCGATGCCGAAATCGGTCGCCAGACCCTCTGGTCCGCTGTCGTAGCCTTGGCCCACGGCGTGGAACTTCCAGGACCCCTGGCGGCGGTAGAACTGGCCGAGGACGAACGCGGTCTCCACGGTGGCGCCGGTGCTGTCGAACCGGGCGGCCGCGTCTCCCGTCACGGCGTCCGAGATCTGGACGGCGAGCCCGGGGACCTGGCCGAAGGCACCTCCGTCGGCGGCGGCGACGAGGACGATCCGCTCGATGCCGGCCTCCACGCGCGCGAGGTCGACGAACAGGGTGTCGGTGACGTAGACCCCGGCGCTCTCCTGGCCCTGGTGGCGGACCGCGCCGGTGGGGCCGACGCTCCGTCAACCGCCGGTAACCGGACAGGAAGTCGCCTTCTACACCATTCAAGCGCCAGATTGAGTCCATTTTTGCCAAGTTCGCTCGGATTAGCGGTCCCAGATCGCCGCCGACACGGAAAACAACCCTCTTATCGGTCTCCCCAACCAGCACATCGTGGGCTTAACTTATGTGCCATGACCTCCCCCCGCTCCACCTATGGCGGCGGCTACTACTCCGCCTCCTTCTCGGACACCCCGATCTACGACTCGCTCGTGGCCGAGCGGGGCACCCCGCAGATCGCCCCGATCAGGGTCCCGGCCGCGTACGACACAGGTTTCGGCATGCAGTCCCCCTCGGGCATGTCCGGCATGTCCGGCATGCCTTCGTCCGGCGGCAACCTCCCCGCGCTGCCCTCCGCTCTCCCCGCCCTGCCCGCGGCCCCCTCGCCGCAGCACACGGCGTACGGCTACCCGCAGGTGCCGCAGGCGGCCCCGATGCAGCCGACGCCCACCGCGTACATCCCGCAGCAGGCCGGCGCCCCGCGCGGCTACCCCGGCGCGCAGCCCCAGCAGCCGCGCCCGGCGGCACCCTCGGGGTACGAGGCGATGCGTCCGGCAGCGCCCAGGCCGCCGCAGCAGCCGTACCAGGAGCAGCCGTACAACAACCAGCAGTACCGCGGGTACTGATCCCGTTCCGCACCCCGTAGGCGCTGTCTGGCAAGGTGGCGGCATGGGGAACGCGGTACTTCGATCGATCCACGTCCACCCGGCCAAGGCATTCCGGGGCCTGTCCCTGCGCCGGGCCGAGGTGGAGCCCTGGGGGCTGGCCGGTGACCGGCGATGGGCGCTGATCGACGACGGGGGGAAGGTCGTCACCCAGCGCGAACAGCCTCGTCTCGCGTGCGCCGTCGCTGAGCCCGCGCTCGGCGGCGGCATCCGTCTGTCGGCGTCCGGTCATCCGCCGCTGACGGCGCCCGTACCCCGTCCGGGCGAGACCATGCCGGTCAATCTGTTCGGCCGCAAGGTGGAGGCGGTCCTCGCCTCCGACGCCGCCCACCGCTGGTGCTCCGCGTACCTGGGCATGCCCGTCCGCCTGGTCCATCTCGACGACCCGGCCACCCGGCGTCCCGTGGACCCCGACTACGCGCTGCCCGGCGAGACGGTGAGCCTCGCCGACGGCTACCCCCTGCTGGTCACCACGCTCTCCTCGCTCGACGCCCTCAACGCGGCGCTGGCGGAGGGCCGGCACGCCGAGGAGGGACCCCTGCCGATGAACCGCTTCCGGCCCAACGTGGTCATCGAGGGCACCGAGGCGTGGGACGAGGACGGCTGGACCCGGATCTCCATCGGCGCCGTCGGCTTCCGGGTCGCCCGGCCCAGTGGGCGCTGTGTCGTCACCACCGTCGACCAGGAGACCGCCGTACGCGGGCGTGAGCCCCTGTACACCCTGGCGCGGCTCCGCAGACGGGACGGACGGCTGCTCTTCGGCCAGAATCTGGTGCCCCTCACGACCGGCACGATCCAGGTCGGCGACCCGGTGCGCGTCCACCTCTGACGCCCCGCCACCAGCGGTCGGCTGTCCGGGCACGCGGACGGGGAACTCGACGGCCACCCGGGTCGTTGGGCGGAACATGAGAAATCCGTGAGAGAAACCGCTCGGACGCGATGTCCTGCTCCCGTGCCTCTTCACCGGGCCGGGGGATGAGCGGGGCGGGCGCGGGGCAGGACAGGGGGCGTCGGAGCGAAGGGGGGGTGGGGGCGTGCGCACCATCAGCGGGCTGTGGCGCTGGCGCGGCAATCCGCTGCGCCGCCCGACCGATGTCGCGGAGGCATGGGTGTGCCTCCTGGCGTTGCTGCTGACAGTCGTGGCCGTGCCCGTCGTCGGCATGGTGACCGGGTCCGCCGCGCAGGATTCGCTGCGCCGGTCGGTGCGCGAGCAGCGGCAGAGCCGCCATCTCGTCACGGCCACCGTGCTGCGCCCCCTCGCGCAGGCTCCACCGGAGGCCGATCCCGACCTGGGCGCGCCCCGCACCTCCCGCAGCCGGGTCCTGGCCAGGTGGACCGCGCCGGACGGCACCCCTCGGCGGGGCGCACTGCTGGCGGACGTGAGGTCCCCCCGAGCGGGTGAGCGCTTCACACTCTGGACGGACCCGGACGGGCGAACAACGACCCGGCCCCTGGACTCCGCCACCGCGCGGGCGCACGCGGTGCTGGCCGGTCTCGGCGCCGCCGCTCTGACGGCCGGCCTGGTGGAGAGCCTTCGGCGTCTGCTCGTCTGGCGCATGGTCCTTCGCAGGTACGCGAGTTGGGACCGCGCCTGGAGCCGGGCGGGCCCGGACTGGGGCAAGGCCGGCACGGGCTGCTGAGAGACTCTCGCGGCAGGCACCGGGGCCGGCTTCCGGCTCTGGTCGGTCCACCGCCCGCGCGCACGCTACGGTGGACCGGCCGACTCGCTTTCGGCATCGACCCGCGCGCGAGCGAGCCGAAGGCCGCGCCGGAGTCCGGATCACGCGTGTTCGCGGACGCCCGAGCGGGCGGCACGCGAATCGCCGTCCGGGCACCGGCCGTGGAGCCCCTGAGGCAGACAAGCACGAGCAACACGAGGTGGGGGCACGGCAACGCATGGCACAGGGCACGGTCCAGGTGACGCACACCGGCACATCGCGGTGGCGGCGCCGCACGGGTGAGTACGCGTCGCTCGCGGCCGCCCTGGAGGCCGCCTCCGACGGCGACGTCCTCACCATCGCCCCCGGCACCTACCGGGAGAACCTCGTCGTGCGCCGGGAGGTGACACTGCGCGGCCCCGACAACGCGCCGGGCTCGGTGCGGATCGCGCCCGTGGACGGCGTGCCGCTGACCTTGCGCGCCTCCGCAGTGGTGCAGGGCCTGCATGTGGAGGGTCAGGACGGCGCCGCCCCGGCGCTGCTGGTCGAGGAGGGCACGCCCGAGCTGCTGGACGTGCGGATCGTGACCCGGTCCGCCTCCGGCATCGAGGTGCGCGGCGGGGCCCGCCCGACCGTGCGCCGCTGCACGGTGGACAACCCGGCCGGCATCGGCGTGCTCGTCCTCGACGGCGGCGCCGGCGTGTTCGAGGAGTGCGAGGTCGTCTCGGCCGGACAGGCGGGCGTGGCGGTGCGCGGTGGCGGGCACCCCCGGCTGGAGCGCTGCCGGGTGCACCACGCCTCGGGCACGGGCCTGAGCGCGACCGGGGAGAACTCCGCGCTGGAGGCGTTCGGTTGCGAGGTGTACGAGGTGCGGGGCGCCGGGGTGCAGATCACCCAGGGGGCCACCGCCCAGCTCACCGACTGCGAGGTGCACCGTACTTCGGCGGACGGCGTCACGCTCGACACCGACGCGGTGCTGACGCTGGCCGACTGCCGCATCCACGACATCCCGGAGAACGCGGTCGACCTGCGCTCCCGTTCGGTGCTGACGCTGACCCGTACGACGGTGTGCCGCTTCGGGCGCAATGGTCTCTCGGTGTGGGACCCCGGCACCCGGGTGGACGCCAACCAGTGCGAGATCTTCGACAGTACCGGCGACTATCCGGCGGTGTGGGTGAGCGACGGCGCCACGGCGGTGCTGGACTCCTGCCGGGTGCACGATGTGCCGGACGCGCTGTTCGTGCTGGACCGGGGCTCCCGCGCGGACGTGGTGGACAGCGATCTCTCCCAGGTGCGCAACACGGCGGTGTCGGTGAGTGACGGGGCGACCGCGCAGCTCGACGACTGCCGTATCCGGGACGCGGCCACCGGCGCCTGGTTCCGGGACCACGGCAGTGGCGGCACGCTGAGCAACTGCACGGTGGGCGGCACCCAGACGGGCGTGATCGTCACCAAGGGCGCCGATCCGACGATCGAGCGCTGCGCGGTGGAGAGCCCGGCCGAGGCGGGGTTCTACGTCTCCGCGGGCGGCCGGGGCAGCTTCGTCGGCTGCCAGGTCACCGGCAGCGGCGGCTACGGCTTCCATGTGCTCGACGGCTGCCGTACGACGCTGCGCAAGTGCCGTACGGAGCGGTGTGCGCGCGGTGGTTACGAGTTCGCCGAGGGCGGCCCGGACGCGGGTTCGGGCGCCGGGCCGGTGGTGGAGGAGTGCACCAGCGACGAGAGCGGTGGGCTGCCGCGGCCCCCCGTGTCGTCGCGGGACACGGCGGTGCAGACGGTGCCGGCGGCAACGGGCGGGCTGCTCGGCGCGATCCCGGGACAGCGTGCCGTCGGCCAGGAGCCGGCCGCAGCGCCGCCGGTGCCGCAGCGGGAGGCCCGTACGTCGGAAGCGGTGATGGGTGAACTCGACGCGCTGGTGGGTCTGGAGAGCGTCAAGCGCGAGGTGCGGGCGCTGACCGACATGATCGAGGTGGGCAGACGCCGGCAGAAGGCGGGGCTCAAGGCCGCCTCGGTGAAGCGGCATCTGGTCTTCACCGGCTCCCCCGGCACCGGCAAGACGACGGTGGCCAGGCTGTACGGGGAGATCCTGGCCGCGCTCGGGGTGCTGGAGATAGGGCATCTGGTGGAGGTGTCCCGGGTCGATCTGGTGGGCGAGCACATCGGTTCCACCGCGATCCGCACCCAGGAGGCGTTCGAACGGGCGCGTGGCGGCGTGCTGTTCATCGACGAGGCGTACGCGCTGTCGCCGGAGGACGCCGGGCGTGACTTCGGCAAGGAGGCCATCGACACGCTGGTGAAGCTGATGGAGGACCACCGGGACGCGGTGGTGGTGATCGTGGCGGGCTACACCGCCGAGATGGAGCGCTTCCTGTCGGTCAACCCCGGTGTGGCGTCCCGTTTCTCGCGGACGATCACCTTCGGGGACTACGGCCCCGAGGAGCTGCTGCGGATCGTGGATCAGCAGTCCGACGAGCACGAGTACCGACTCGCCCCGGGCACCGGGGAGGCGCTGCTGAAGTACTTCACGGTGCTCCCGAAGGGCCCGGCGTTCGGCAACGGCCGTACCGCGCGGCAGACGTTCGAGGCGATGGTGGAGCGGCACGCGAGCCGGGTGGCGCAGTTCGCCGACCCGAGCACCGACGATCTGACCCTGCTGTACCCGGAGGATCTGCCGGAGCTGCCGTGAGGTTCATCCCTGGCCGGGTTCCGGGCGGGGCGCGGGGAGGTCCGGGTGGAGGCGGGCCAGCAGCCGGTCGCGTTCGCGGGTGAAGACGGGGTCCTCCTGGTAGTCGGAGTGGCCGAGGATCGGTGCGGGCAGCGGGTGTTCGGGGGTGCGGCCGTAGGCGCGCGGGTCCGGCAGCGGCGCGTGGTCGACCTCGGGGCCGTGCCCGGCGGGCAGCCGGACGGGGCCGCCGATGGGGTCGGTGCGGCGGTGGAGGTTGCGCCAGCAGCCGATGTCGCGGTGCAGGGCGGCGAGGGCGGCCGGGCCGAAGTGGGCGGGGAACCAGCGCCCGTACAGCCGCTCCAGGGGTGAGCCGTAGGTGAGCAGGGCGACGCGTTCGCGGACGGCGGGTGTGAGCTGCCAGGCCGCTGCGGCGACCAGGACGCTGCCCTGCGAGTGGCCGGAGAGGACGAGCCGGCCGCCGGTGCGTTCGGTCCAGGTCGCGGTGCGCCAGGTGAGGTCGGGCACGGCGCGCTCGGCGTAGCAGGGGGGCGCGAAGGGGTGGGCGGCGCGCGGCCAGAAGGTGCCCACGTCCCAGAGGATGCCTATGGTCCGGCGGGCCGAGGCGTCCTTGTAGGCGCGGCGGCCCCACGTGACGAAGAGCAGGAAGCCGACGCCGATCAGCCAGGAGCCGAGGTGCTGGCAGATCTCGGCGGCGATCCGGACGGTGTCGCCGGCGTCCCGGGCGGCATGGGCGGGGGCGCGGCCGGTGGCGACGGCGCCGACGAACGCCCCGGCACCCAGTGACAGCGTGGTGGCGGAGCCCACGGCGACGAGCAGAGGCACGTGGTCGGTGAGGGTGGCCGTGGCGCGGACGTGGGCGATGCGCCGGGTGCGGGTGGGGTCCTCGGGCTCACCGGGGTGCTCGGCGCGCACCTTTCGGCGTTCGGCGCGGGCGAGGCGGGCGGTGCGCCGGGCCAGTACGGCGATGAGGACGAGGAGTACGGCGAGTACGGGCGGGATCGCGGACGCCTGCCAGACGAGGGTGACGGGGGGCCCGGGGAGCGAGGCGCGGGTGCCGTCCAGCCAGTCGGCGACGCGCTGGGCGACCCCGCCGGAGGCGACCGCGCCGAGCGCGCAGGCGATGAGGGCGACGGCCGGGCCGCCGAGGCCGCGCATCGCGGCGCGGGGGTCGGGCAGCCGCCGGTACAGGCCGTGGGCGACGACGGCGAGCGCCACGACCAGGATGCCCTGGGCCAGCATGATGGCGCCGAACAAGGGGTCGCCGGGCAGCCGTCCGGCGGACCGCCAGCCCGGCCGGGACCGGCCCGCGTAGGCGACGGCGAGGAGCAGCAGGGTGAGGGCGCCGAGCGGGAGGGCGCGCAGCAGGCGGCGGTCGAGGCTCTGGTCCGGCCGGTGTTCGCTGCGGCCCCGGCGGCAGACCACCGCCACGACCGCACAGGCCCAGACGAGGAGGGCGACGCCGAGCAGGACGCCGAGGACGGGGAGGAGCGGGGGCCCGCCGGAGCGGTGGTCGAAGCGTGCGGTGGGCAGGGTGACGGCGGCGGCGACGGTGAGCAGGCCGGCCGCGGTGTGCGCGGCGCGGAGCCGGGCGCCGAGGCGGCGTCCGTACCAGAATCCGGGGCGGGCCAGCGCGCTTTCGTCGGGCCCCGGTTCGGCCGTGGAGGTCAGGGGCTGGTGGGACTCGTAGGCGCTCCAGGTGCGGTGGGAGAGGTACCAGAGCAGCGCGGTGAGCAGGGTGGGTGCCAGGGCGGCGAGGGCCAGCCGGCGGCCGGGCTCGCTCCACCAGCCGCCGTCGGAGAGGGCGGGCGAGAGGAAGGCGAGCCAGGTGTGGCGTCCGGCGCAGGCGGGGGCGCCGGCGCACTGCCAGGCCACCAGGTCGAGGGCGACCTCGCAGGCGGCCGCGACCAGGAGCACCGTCAGGGTGAGCGCGGCCAGCCGGACGAGGAGGCCGTAGAGACGGGCCGGGGGGCCGGGGCGCTCGGCGGCGGGGCGCATCCAGTGGGCGAGGTTGACCACCATGAAGGGGAGCAGCAACAGCCACAGGGCGCGGGTGCCGTTGCCGGAGGTGAGGTTGCACCAGACGTACGCCTCGCGCACCGGGCCCCGGCCGGGAGGTTCGTCCAGTGCGGGGCCGGCGCCCCCGGCGGCCTCGGGGACGTCCTCGGCGCGGCGGAAGACGGCGGCCGTCTCGTCGCCGGTGACGCGGACCGTGCGGGGGGCGCCGAGCATCTTCTCCGGTGTGGTGCCGCCGACACCGTGCACCAGCAGTTCCAGGCCGCGTTCGGCCGCCGGGGCCGTGACGTTCCTGAGGTTCGTGAGGTCCGGCCTGGGATCGGTGCCGCGTTCCCGCGCGTGTTCCACTTGTCGTCCGCACTTCCGTTGTCACCTGAGGGGTCTCAAGTCCGTGCGGGCTTCAGGTTCTCCGTTTCCGGTGTGGCGTACACCTGGTAGCGGGGCTTGTCATGGAATCTCCCCGATCCGGGTGACACCGGCCGCCATGGTGCCCGCACACCTGTGCGCGCACCCTATGTGTGCGTGGTGACAGCCAGTGGCGCAACCCCTGGCCGCCCGTGACAAGATGAGAGGCCAGGGCATGTGGCGGGCCTGCGGAACGGCAGGTGACTCCGGGTGTGCCGGGCGGCTCGGACAGGTGTGGCGAAAGGACCGGAGCGTACGTGAGCGAGAATCAGAACCTCCTCGCGGAGCAGCGGCGCGCCCTCATCGTGGACGAGGTCCGGCGCCGGGGTGGTGTCCGGGTCAATGAACTGACCCGTCAGCTGGGCGTGTCGGACATGACAGTGCGCCGTGATCTGGACGCGCTGGCCCGGCAGGGTGTGCTGGAGAAGGTGCACGGCGGCGCGGTGCCGGTGGTCGAGGCGAGCACGCACGAGCCGGGCTTCGAGGCCAAGTCGGGCCTGGAGCCGACCGCCAAGGAAGACATCGCGCGGGCCGCCGCACGGCTGGTGGCGCCGGGTTCGGCGATCGCGCTGTCCGGCGGTACGACCACCTACACGCTGGCCCGGCAACTGCTGGAGGTGCCCGACCTCACCGTGGTGACGAACTCGGTGCGGGTCGCGGACGTGTTCCACACGGCGCAGCGCACCTCGGGCCGGCGTCCGGGAGCGGCCACGGTGGTGCTGACCGGCGGGGTGCGTACGCCGTCCGACTCGCTGGTGGGTCCGGTCGCGGACCGGGCCATCTCCGCGCTCCACTTCGATCTGCTGTTCCTCGGGGTGCACGGGATATCGGCGGAGGCAGGGCTGTCCACGCCGAACCTCGCCGAGGCGGAGACCAATCGGCGGCTGGTGCGCTCGGCGCGCCGGGTCGTGGTGGTCGCCGACCACACCAAGTGGGGCACGGTGGGCCTCAGTTCGTTCGCCGCGCTGGACGAGGTGGACACGCTCGTCATGGACGGGGGGCTGCCCGCCGAGGCGCGTGCGGAGATCTCCGAGCGGCTGCGGCGCCTGGTGGTGGCGGGCGAGCCGGAGGACTACGGGGAGCCCGAGGCCCCCGAGGAGGACTGACGGCGCCCTCGGAAGCGCCGCTGCCCGGAAAGGGCCTCAGTCCGGCCACACGCCCGTGGCGAGCAGTGACTCGATCGCCGCCGCGTACGGCCCGATGTCGAGGTTCTGCTCCTCCAGCCAAGTGTCCGAGTAGTACTTGTCGAGGTAGCGGTCGCCCGGGTCGCAGAGCAGGGTGACCACGCTGCCGGTCCGGCCCTCGGCCACCATCTCGGAGACGATCTTCAGCGCGCTCCACAGGCCGGTACCGGTCGAGCCGCCCGCCTTGCGGCCTAGCGCCCGCTCCAGCGCGCGTACGGCGGCCACACTGGCGGCGTCCGGGACCTTCATCATGCGGTCGATCGCGCCCGGTATGAAGCTGGGTTCCATGCGCGGCCGTCCGATCCCCTCGATCCGGGAGCCGCAGTCGCAGCCGACATCGGGGTCGCCGGTGGTCCAGCCCTCGAAGAAGCAGGAGTTCTCGGGGTCGGCCACACAGACACGGGTGTCGTGCTGGAGGTAGTGGACGTAGCGCGCGAGGGTGGCCGAGGTGCCGCCGGTGCCGGCCGTGGCGACGATCCAGGTGGGCACCGGGAACCGCTCCAGCGCGAGTTGGCGGAAGATGGACTCGGCGATGTTGTTGTTGCCACGCCAGTCGGTGGCGCGCTCGGCGTAGGTGAACTGGTCCATGAAGTGGCCGCCGCTCTCCGCCGCGAGCCGCGCGGACCGCGCGTACATGGTGCGGGGGTCGTCCACGAAGTGGCAGCGGCCGCCGTGGAACTCGATCAGGCGGCACTTCTCGGGGCTCGTGGTCCGCGGCATGACGGCGATGAACGGCACGCCGATCAGGGACGCGAAGTACGCCTCGGAGACGGCGGTCGAGCCGCTGGACGCCTCGATCACCGGGCGGTCCGGACGAATCCAGCCGTTGCACAGCCCGTAGAGGAAGAGGGAGCGGGCGAGGCGGTGCTTGAGACTGCCGGTCGGGTGGGTCGACTCGTCCTTGAGGTAGAGGTCGACGCCCCATTCCTCGGGCAGCGGGAAGCGCAGCAGGTGCGTGTCCGCCGAGCGGTTGGCGTCGGCCTGGACCTTGCGTACGGCCTCCTTCAGCCACTCCCGGTACGCCGCGTCACTGCGGTCGACATCCAGGGTGGCGCCGGTCCGGGCCGGTGGGGTGGTGCTCACGGCGGGGCTCCTCGCGCTGGGCGCCGACGACGCCCGGCGCGGTCGGCAGCCCGATCATAGGCGTCCGCCACACCGCTTCCCACCTGCATCAACGCATCTTTGAGCCACCCAAAGGCAGCCTGGGGCACACCCGTAGGAGGGGCGCGGGGGCGCATCGGCGTGAGTGCTCCAGCGCCACGTGCGCCCCTTCCGCGCGCACTGGTGCTCCGGTCCACGCCGGGGCAGACTGCACCGCGTGGACCGGCCGCCGTGCGGGGGCCGGGTGCGCGAGGGGGCGGTGCGGGATGGCGGAGCCGGAGTTCACGGCGAGAGGCGTGCGCGTCGGCAGGGGAATGCGCTCGCTCACGCGGGCCGGCCGGGTCCGGATCAGCGACGGCAGGCCGGAGCCGCTCACCAGCGAGGGCAGCGAGGGCAGCGAGATCGACAGCGCGCCGGTGGGGACCGTACGGGCCTCCGGGCCGTGGTTCGCCCCGGACGACCGGGCGCAAGCCGAACTGAACGGCCGGCGCTACCGGCTGAGGCTCACCGCACCTGACTCCGCTCGGGGCGAGCCGGGCCCGCCCGCCGCGCGCAGGTTCACCGAGGCGGTGCGCCGCGCCGCCGGCCGGGGTGGCTGACCTGCGGGCCACCGTGGCGAGTTGCGGGAGGGCGGGCACTGCGGCACGCTGATCTCACGTCACTCTGGGTGTACCGGAGGTAACACTGCGGACCGGCCCGTCGGCCTCGACGGCAGGCGGCCACAGGACCGCCGGCAGCCTCCCGGATTTCCGTTGTTCTCCGTGTTCCTCCGGTTCGTCCGGACCTCACATCGGGGAGTCGCAGCCGTGATCAGTTACCCGAACAGGCACTGCACGGTGGAGCTCCAAGCCCTGCCGTCGCGGATCGGCCAGGTCCGCAGAATCGTATCTGCGCAACTGCGCTACTGGCGTCTGGACCCGTTGATAGACCGGGCCGCGCTCGGTGTGACCGAGCTGCTGAGCAACGTCCACCGACATGCCCGGCCCGACAAGTCGTGCACCGTGGAGCTGGAGTTCCGGTCCGACCGGCTCACCGTCTCGGTCCGCGACCGCGATCCACGCCTTCCCGTGGTGGCCGACGCCGCCGAGGCTCCGGACGGTACCGCCGAGGCGCCGGACGCCGGTCCGCTCGCCACCTGCGGGCGGGGCCTGGTGATGGTGGCCGCCGTCAGCGAGAGCTGGGGGTGCCGGCCGGAGGGAGAGGACGGCAAGGTCGTGTGGTTCGCGCTGTCCGCGACCGCCTCCCCCGCCCTGCCGCCACCGGCGCCGAAGCCGCCCCGCGCGACGGAACGACGCCCCGCGCCCCCGCCGCTCACCGTCCAGCCGCCGGCCCGCGCTCCCGAACCGGTCGTGGTCCACGCCCCGGCCCCCGAGCCCGCCGTGGTCCACGTTCCCACCCTCGAGCCCGCCGTGGCGCACACCTCCCCGGTGTCCGCCACGCCCGAGCCGGTCCTGGTCCGTGGCCCGGCCCGCACCCCAGAGCCCGCCGTGGCCCATGCCTCGGCCGGGGCACCGGCACCGGCACCCGCCCTGGCGCACGCGGCACCCGAACCGGCCGCGCCGGCCGGCCCCGAACCCGCCGTGGCGCACACCTCGTCGGTGTCCGCCGCACCCGAACCCGCCGTGACGGCAGCGGCTCCGGCTCCCTCGGCCGTCCCGGGCTGACCGGGCTGACCGGGCTGACCGGCATACCCGGTACGGCTTCGGTGCCGCACCGGGTGACGCCGCGCTACGACGGGAGGACCCGCGCCGCCGCCAGCTCCAGATAGGACACCAACGGACCCGGCAGCGCCCGGAGTTCGGCCGTGGAGCCGACCAGCTCCACCCGGTCGAACTCGGACACCTCCCCCGATGCGGTTTCGGCACACGCCAACTCCGCGTATCGCACGCGCAGTTCGAGTGCGGGGCGCGGAGGTGCGGTGAAGAGGAATCCCAGGCTGCCCCGGCTGCCGCGGACGACGGGTCCGGGTACCAGGGCGTCGGCCGGAGTGTCGGAGCCGGTCTCCTCGGCCAGTTCGCGTGCCGCGTGGCGCCGGAGCACGCCGAGGTCCAACACGGCGCCGACGGCAGGGGGTTCGAGGGTTCCGCCCGGTAGCTGCCACCGGCCGGGGGCCGAGGTGGTGGGCGACATCCGGCCCACCAGCAGACGCCCGTCGGCGCAGCGTTGGAGTACCGCCACGAACAGCCCCGACACAGCGGGCGCGTCCGGGAGGCCGCGCAGGGCACGGAAGCGGTACGTCAGGCGTGTCCAGGACACCAGCAGGCCGCCCGCGTCGTCGCGTTCGAGGGCGGTGAGCGCGGCCACCGGGCCGTCGAACAGGGCGGGGTTGGCGCGCACGGCGGCTGCCCAGCGGTGGTCCAGCGTCGTGCGCTGGGCGGCGGTGAGGGCGGGCGGGGCCGTCTCCTCGAACCGCAGGCGGGAGACGTCCCACAGCTCCGGTGTCACCGCAAGGCCGCGAGCGGGTCGTCGAGGACGGGCTGCCAGGCGAGTTCGGCGGCGCCGACCAGGCTGTCGTGGTCCAGCGTGCACGGCAGGATGGGAACGCCGCCGCTCCGCCCCCACAGACTGCGCTCGGCGACGACCGCGCGCAGCCGCTCCGGGTCGGCGGCGAGCAGACCCCGGTGCAGTCCGCCCAGGATGATCCGGTCGGGGTTGAGGATGTTGACCAGCCCGGCGAGCCCCAGGCCGAGCCGGTCGATCAGGGTCTCGGCGGCGGCGCGTACGGCGGGCTCGGCGTAGCGGGTGCGCAGCAGGTCGTCGGCCTGGGCGAGGAGGGACACCTCGGGGCCGGGGTCGAGGCCGGCCTCCATGAGGAGGGCGAGCGGGTCGGCCTCGACGTCGAGACAGCCCCGGCTGCCGCAGTGGCAGACGCGGCCCTCGGGGTTGACGGTGAGGTGGCCGACCTCCAGGGCGAGGCCCGAACTCCCGGTGTGCAGGCGGCCGTCGAGGACGAGCGCGCCGCCGACACCCCGGTGGCCGGTGGCCACGCACAGCAGGTGCCGGGCGCCCCGGCCCGCGCCGTGCCGGTGTTCGGCGAGGGCGGCGAGGTTGACGTCGTTGCCCGCGAAGGCGGGCCCGGTGATGCCGGCCGCGTGCACGAGGTCGGCGAAGATGCGGCGGACCGGTTCCCCGGCGGGCCAGGCCAGGTGGAGGGGGTTGAGAGCGAGCCCCTCGGGTTCGGCCACGGCGGAGGGCACGGCGAGCCCGGCGCCCACGCAGCGCCGGCCGGTGGCGCGCAGCAGTTCGGCGCCCGCCTCGATCACCGCGCCGAGCACCTTGGCCGGGTCGGCGTCAACGGTCTCGCAGCCGGGCGCGGTCGCCACGATCCGTCCGCCGAGGCCGACCAGGGCGGCCCGGAAACCGTCCGTGTGGATCTGGGCGGCGAGCGCGACGGGGCCGTCCTCGGCGACCTCCAGGCGGTGCGAGGGGCGGCCCTGGGAGCCGACGGGGGCGCTGGGGCGGGCGTCGACCCGGATCAGGCCGAGCGCCTCCAGTTCGGCGGCGACGGCACCGGCGGTGGCACGGGTGACGCCGAGTTCGGCGGTGAGTACGGCACGGGTCGGCGCGCGCCCGGTGTGCACCAGCTCCAGCGCAGGGCCGAGGGCACCGCGGCCCCGGTCCAGCCGCGCCCGTGAGATGGGTCCTGTCCCCGCCTTCCGGGGCTCCGCCGTGCCGCTCATGGGGGCGAGTCTCGCATGATCCGCCCGAGTCGGGGCCCGTACGGTGGCCGATTTGACATGCTCAGCGAGTGGGGGCCGTCAGGCCGCTCACGCGCAGGGTGATGTTGAGCCGTCCGGTCAGGCCCAGTCCGGGTGGGGCGGTGCCGGGCAGCACGCGTGGGACGCCGTGGAAGGCGAGGCGTGAGGGACCGCCGAAGACGAAGAGGTCGCCGCTGCGCAGCTCCACGTCCGTGTAGGGGCGGGTGCGCGTCTCGGTGTTGCCGAAGCGGAACACGCAGCTGTCACCCAGGCTGAGGGAGACCACCGGTGCGTCGGAGCGTTCGTCGCCGTCGCGGTGCATGCCCATGCGGGCGTCGCCGTCGTAGAAGTTGATCAGGGCGATGTCGTAGGGATCGCCGGGGACCGCCTCCGGGCCGAGGGCGTCCGCGACGGCGTTCCGGGCCAGCTCGTCCAGCCAGGCCGGGAAGGGTTTCACGGGCGCGTCGTCGCCGTCGACGACGGTACGGGCATAGGCGTACGGGTACCAGTGCCAGCCCAGGCAGACCTGGCGGGCGGTCATGGTGCCGCCGCCAGGCGTGTGGACGGTGCGCAGGCCGGCCGGGGGGCGTGCCCAGTCGCGGCATGCGGTGAGCAGCGCGTGCTGCCGGCCGGCGTCGAGCCACCGCGGGACGTGCACGGCGCCCGGCGCGGCTTCGGCCCGCTCCCGCGGGAAGAGTTCCACGTCCATGCGCCCCATTTTCCCTCAAGGGACGAGACATCCCCAGAGGATGGCCGACCGGTCCTGAGCTGGGGCTCGGCTAGCCTGGGGGGCGATGAACGACCGCATGACGACTCCGTGGGGCGAGACCGAGCTGTCCCGCTTCCCCGACGATCCCCGCGACCGCCTGCGCGCCTGGGACGCCTCCGACGCTTATCTGCTGCGGCATCTGGCCGAGGAAGGGGTGGAGCTGTCGGGCGAGGTGGTGGTGCTCGGCGACCGCTGGGGCGCACTGGCGACGGCGCTCGCCGCACACCGGACGACGCAGATCACCGACTCCTTCCTGAGCCAGGAGGCCACGCGGGCGAACCTGGCGCGGGCCGGGGTCGGGCCCGGCGCGGTGCGGCTGCTGACCACGCAGGACCCGGTGCCCGAGCGGGTGGACGTGCTGCTGGTGCGCGTGCCCAAGAGCCTGGCGCTGCTGGAGGACCAGTTGCTGCGGCTGGCGCCCGCCGTGCACGCGGAGACGGTGGTGATCGGCACCGGCATGGTGAAGGAGATCCACACCTCCACGCTGAAACTGTTCGAGCGGATTCTGGGGCCGACCCGCACCTCGCCGGCGCGGCAGAAGGCCCGGCTGATCTTCTGCACCCCGGACCCGGCGCTCGGCACACCGGACAACCCCTGGCCGTACGGCTACACCCTGCCGGACGGGGTCGGCGCGGCGTCCGGGCGGCCGGTGGTCAATCACGCGGGCGTCTTCTGCGCCGACCGGCTGGACATCGGCACCCGGTTCTTCCTGGGGCACCTGCCGAGGACGCACGGGCGCCGGGTGGTGGACCTCGGCTGCGGCAACGGCGTGGTGGGGACGGCGGTGGCGCTGGCCGACCCGGAGGCCGAGGTGCTGTTCGTGGACGAGTCGTTCCAGGCGGTCGCCTCGGCGGAGGCCACGTACAAGGCGAACGGGGTGCCGGGGCACGCGGAGTTCCGGGTCGGGGACGGGCTGGCCGGGGTGGCGTCCGGCAGTGTGGACCTGGTGCTGAACAACCCGCCCTTCCACTCCCACCAGGCCACGAGTGACGCGACGTCCTGGCGGATGTTCACCGGTGCCGAGCGGGCGCTGCGGCCGGGCGGTGAGCTGTGGGTGATCGGGAACCGGCACCTGGGGTACCACGTGAGGCTGAAGCGGCTGTTCGGCAACTGTGAACTGGTCGCGAGCGACCCGAAGTTCGTGGTGCTGAAGGCGGTCAGGAAGGGCTGACGCCGTCGCCGTACAGGACGCGGAGATCCGGGCCACCTCGCGGGCGGTCCCCTCGTTTACCTCGCCGATCCCGCGCCCTACCGCCGTGGTCCAGCTCGTCGTCGGGCACGCCCGAGGAGCCGTGCGGCACCAGGGGTACGGCCAGTTCGGCGGAGAGTGTCCTGAGCAGGGCGTGGTCCAGGGCGGCGGTGCGGATGGTCGTGGCGCGGCTGCGACGCGCTCGACAGCGCTGGGGTGGACACGCTCGTGACGGACGCCGAGGTGACCCCGGAGACGGTGAGCCGGTTCGAGGATGCGGGCGTGCGGGTTCTCGGCGTCTGAGCCCGCGAGGTCAGGCGGCGGGCAGGCCCACGCTCGCGCCGAGCCGGGCGGCGGCGTGCCGGAAGAAGCGTTCGCGGTCCTCCACGACCCGGGTGAACTGTCCGAACACCTCGAAGCCGATCAGCCCGAACAGCTCGGCCCAGGCGGCGACCATGGCGGACGCGGCCTCGGGCGGCAGTCCGGGGGCGATGTCGGCCGCCATGCGCTCGGCCTCGGGGCGCAGCTCGTCGGGGAGCGACACCCCGGTGAGGCCGGGCCCGTCGTGGGCGTCACGGACGACGCCGATCAGGACCATGGTCACCCGCGCGGCGGACGGAACGGTGGTGGCGGGGGCGGCGTAGCCGGGTACGGGCGAGCCGTAGATCAGCGCGTACTCGTGCGGGCGGGCCAGCGCCCAGCCGCGCACCGCCTCGCAGACCGTCGTCCAGCGGCGTGTCAACTCCCCCTCGGGGACGTCGGCTTGGGCTGTCTCAGCTGCTTCGCCGAGGGAGTCGTAGGCGTCGATGATGAGCGCGGTCAATAGGTCGTCGCGGCTCGGGAAGTACCGGTAGAGCGCCGAGGACACCATGCCTAGTTCGCGGGCCACGGCGCGCAGCGAGAGCTTCGCCGCACCCTCGGCGGCGAGCTGTCTGCGGGCCTCGTCCTTGATGGCCGCGGTGACCTCGGTCCTGGCTCGCGCGCGGGCGCCCTCTGCTGCGTTCATGGGGGTCAGTGTGCCATGCGGCGGAGCAGTGCACACAAATCAGAGCACTGCTCTTGCACGAGAGCACTGATCTCGGCACACTGGAGCCAGAAGCGAGAGCACCGCTCTCCCGAACCCCTGGGGGTCGTCATGTCGTCGTCCACGCCGTATTACCTGAAGGCCGGCTCGCTGGGCACGTGGTTCAACGGGCTCGTCGGCAAGCTCGCCCGGCTCGGCGTCAGCCTGGCGGGCAGCGCGGAGCTGTCGGTGCGCGGCCGCAAGAGCGGCGAGCCGCAGCGCATCCCGGTCAACCCGCACACGTACGAGGGCGGGCAGTACCTCGTGTCGGCGCGCGGGCACTCCCAGTGGGTGCGGAACATGCGGGCGGCGGGCGGCGGGGAGCTGCGGGTCGGCCGGAAGGTGCGGCCGTTCAGCGCGGTGGAGCTGCCCGACGGGGAGAAGCTCCCGATCCTGCGGACCTACCTGGAGCGGTGGGGCTGGCAGGTCGACAAGTTCTTCGCCGGGGTGACCGCGAGCTCCTCCGACGCGGAGATCCTCGCGGCCGCCTCCGACCACCCGGTGTTCCGGATCACCGTCACGGACTGACGGTGCTCGCCGTCACGGACTGACGGTGTCCCCCTGCTCAGGCCGTCCAGGCTGCTCCGGCTGCTCCGGCTCCTCCTCCCGCACCTCGGGCGCGGTCCGTCCCCGGTCCAGCGCGGCCAGCGCACGCTGGGCGAGCGGGCGGGACCTGACCATCTCCCCGAGCGTCGTCGCGCCGGTGGTGATGTCCCGGAACGCCTTCCACGCGGGCCGGAATCCGGTGATCCCGGCGTGGAAGACCCCGGGACGGCGCTCGAAGGCGGCCAGCAGCCGCTTGCCGACGCTCATCTCCACGCCCAGCCCCGCCTTGATGGCGAAGGCGTAGTTCAGGGCCTGCCGACGGGTGTCGACGGCGTCGTGGGCCTCGGCGATCCGTACCGCCCACTCCCCCGCGAGGCGCCCGGAGCGCAGGGCGAAGGAGATGCCCTCACGGGTCCAGGGTTCCAGCAGTCCGGCCGCGTCGCCGCAGACCAGCACCCGGCCGCGGGAGAGCGGGGAGTCATCGGCGCGGCAGCGGGTCAAGTGGCCGGAGGAGATGCTCGGTTCGAAGCCGGCGAGGCCGAGCCGGGCGATGAAGTCCTCCAAGTACCGCTTGGTGGCCGCGCCTTCGCCGCGCGCGGAGATCACGCCGACGGTGAGCGTGTCGCCCTTGGGGAAGACCCAGCCGTAACTTCCGGGCAGCGGGCCCCAGTCGATGAGGACGCGGCCCTTCCAGTCCTCGGCGACGGTGTCCGGCACCGGGATCTCGGCCTCCAGGCCGAGGTCGACCTGGTCCAGCTTGACGCCGACATGGGCCCCTATGCGGCTGGCGCTGCCGTCCGCGCCGACGACGGCGTGGGCCAGTACCGTCTCCCCGCCCTGGAGGACCACGGCGACGGTGCGCCGGTCGGGGACGGCCGAGCCGTGCTGCTCCACGCGCTGCACGGTCACGCCGGTGCGCACCTCGGCGCCCGCCTGCTGGGCGTGTTCCACCAGGCGCTGGTCGAACTCGGGCCGGTTGATCAGCCCGAACAGCGTCTGCCGGGAGCGGCGGGTCCGGGCGAAGCGGCCGTTGTGGGAGAAGGTGACGGCGTGCACCCGGTCGCGGAAGGGGAGTTCGAAGCCGGGCGGGAGCGCGTCGCGGGAGGGGCCGATGATGCCGCCGCCGCACGTCTTGTAGCGGGGCAGTTCCGCCTTCTCCAGGATCAGCACCCGGCGGCCGGCGACGGCCGCCGCGTAGGCCGCCGAGGCGCCCGCGGGTCCCGCGCCGACCACGACGACGTCCCAGACCCGCCGCTCATCCTCCGCCGAAGTGTTCTCGCCGCTCACGATGGTCCATCGCTCCGATCAAGCCGCTGCCGCTCCCCCGGTGCACCGGATGACATGGGGCGGGGGACCCTCATGTCCCTCGCATCCTACGGCCGGTCCCCGGCTCGGACCGCTGTGGGAGGATCGGTGTATTCCAGCAGTTCAACGTCGTAACCCCATGAGGAGTCGTGCCCATGTCGTCGAATCCGGTCGCCGAGACCGTCGCCTCGCTGATGCCCCGTGCCAAGGCGGAGCTGGCCGAGCTGGTCGCCTTCAAGTCGGTGGCGGACTTCGCGCAGTTCCCGAGGAGCGAGAGCGAGGGCGCCGCGAACTGGATCGTGGACGCGCTCACCGCCGAGGGCTTCACCGACGTGGCGCTCCTGGACACTCCCGACGGCACCCAGTCGGTGTACGGCTGCCTGCCCGGCCCCGAGGGCGCGAAGACCGTCCTGCTCTACGCCCACTACGACGTGCAGCCGCCGCTGGCCGAGGAAGGCTGGACCACGCCGCCGTTCGAGCTGACCGAGCGGGACGGCCGCTGGTACGGGCGGGGTGCGGCCGACTGCAAGGGCGGCCTGATCATGCACCTGCTGGCGCTGCGCGCGCTGAAGGCGAACGGCGGGGTACCGGTTCACATCAAGGTGATCGCGGAGGGCTCCGAGGAGCAGGGCACGGGCGGCCTGGAGCGGTACGCGGAGGCGCACCCGGAGCTGCTGAGGGCGGACGCCGTCGTGATCGGCGACACGGGCAACTTCCGGGTGGGCCTGCCGACGGCGACCACCACCCTGCGCGGCATGACGATGCTCCGGGTCCAGGTCGACACCCTGGCGGGGAACCTGCACTCGGGCCAGTTCGGCGGCGCCGCCCCGGACGCGCTCGGCGCGCTGATCCGCGTGCTGGACTCGCTGCGCGCCGAGGACGGTTCGACCACGGTGGACGGCCTGACGACCGACGCCCGCTGGGAGGGTCTGGAGTACGGCGAGGAGCAGTTCCGTGCCGACGCCAAGGTGCTGGACGGCGTGGAGCTGATCGGTGACGGCTCGATCGCCGACCGGCTGTGGGCGCGTCCCGCGGTGACGGTCATCGGCATCGACTGCCCGCCGGTCGTCGGCGCCACCCCGTCGGTGCAGGCGAGCGCCCGCGCCCAGATCAGCCTTCGGGTGCCGCCGGGCGTGGACGCGGCTGAGGCGACCAAGCTGCTCGTCGCCCACCTGGAGGCCCACACGCCGTGGGGCGCGCGGGTGAGCACCGAGCAGGTCGGCCAGGGCCAGCCCTTCCGCGCCGACACCAGCAGCCCCGCCTACCGGGCGATGGCCGACGCGATGGCGGCCGCCTACCCTGGCGAGACCATGCAGTACGCGGGCCAGGGCGGCTCCATCCCGCTGTGCAACGCCCTCGCCGGCCTGTACCCGGAGGCGGAGATCCTCCTGATCGGCCTGAGCGAGCCGGAGGCCCAGATCCACGCGGTCAACGAGAGCGTCTCTCCCGAGGAACTGGAGCGTCTGTCGTTCGCGGAGGCCCTGTTCCTCAACAACTACGCGGCGAGCTGACCGAGTTGACGAGAGTGCGCCCGACTGAGGCAGCGGGCGCACACCGTCAGCCGACCGGCACCCCCGCCTCCAGATACACCGCCGCCCCGCGTTCGCGTGCTACAAGGGCCCAGCGGAGGCGTTCGTAGCGGACCGGGGGGAGCATGCCGGCGGCCTCGCGTTCGGTGGCGAAGCGCCAGGCGCGCAGTTCGGGGCCGGGCAGCAGCACGTGGGCGGCCTGGTCAGGGGTGAGGCGGCCGCCGTCGAAGAGGAGGCGCAGTCCGCCGTGGCCGGGCGGGGCGGGGCGCTCCCAGTCGACCACCAGCAGGCGGGGCACCTCCCGCAGCCGGATACCGACCTCCTCGGCGACCTCCCGCATCCCGGCGCGGGCGGGGGCCTCACCGCGCTCGACCACCCCGCCGGGGAACTCCCAGCCCGGCTTGTAGGTGGGGTCGACCAGCAGCACCCGGTCCTCCGCGTCGAAGAGCAGCACCCCGGCGGCCAGGGTCTCCCCGGTCGGCTCGGGCGTCTGCACGATCTCGCACGGCCGGGCCGCCCCGCTCCCCACGGCCTCGGTGATCCGGACGGCGCTCTGGTACGGGGTGAGGCCGCTCGTGTCGACCGGGTAGGCGTCGGCGGTGAGCCAGGAGGCGAGCGCGGCGCGGTAGGGCTCGATGTGGTCGTACGCCCACTGCCGCTGGCGCGTCTCGGCGTCGGGCACAGCGGGCGATGGATCGCGTCCGGCGATGCGCTGGCGCAAAATCGTTTCGGCCGGGGCGAGCAGCAGATGGCGCACGGAGATCCGGCGGGCGGCGAGGCCACCGAAGATCTCGTCGCGGTACTCCTGGCGCAGCAGGGTCATGGGGACCACCAGGGTCCCGCCCAGCTCGGCGAGCAGCGCGGCGGCGGTGTCGATCACCAGGCGGCGCCAGATCGGCAGATCCTGATGGTCGTCGACCTCGGCGAGACGCTTGGGCGGCAGCAGTCGCGAGAGTGCCGCGCCGATCAGCTCGGGGTCGAAGAGCGTGCTGTTCGGGATCAGTTCGACCAGTTCCCGTGCGGTGGTGGTCTTGCCCGCCCCGAACGCGCCGTTGATCCAGACGACGGTCACGGTTCCCCCTCTTCTGTTGGCCCCCTGGGGCTTGCCCGCTCCACCCCGTCTCGGAAACCACGCGCAGATGAGGGCGTACAGGACGAGGCCGGGACCCCTGAGGCAAAGGTCCCGGCACTATGTTCGCGGTCTATGCCGCCCGTCACTGGCCGAGCGCGCCCTCGTCCACGTCGAAGCTGTCCTGGCTCACGATGTGGTCGATGGCACTCAGGGTGTCGTCCACCTTGAGGTCGCTGAGGGCGCCGTTCTCCACGGCGTGGGACGGGGTGAGGGCGGCCACCACGAATCCGGTGGCGAGGCTGGCGATGGCGAGCATGCTGCGCTTCTTCATGCCGGGATCAACTGCCGGACGGCCCAGGTGGTCACGCTGTACAGGTGTCGGCCGGGCGAACCGACGGGACCGAACGTGTCCGTTACGTCCCTTCCAGCAGACTCGGACACGTCCTACCGTGATCACGCACCGGGCCCGTCCCTGTCTGCCGCGGGCCGGAGGAGCGTAGGCGATGCGTCACCCTCACCCCCGCACGTCTCGCACGCGGCAGCGTGGCGTTCGAGATCTGGGCGGACGGTGTGCGGGCCGCCTCGTCGGGCGTGCTGACCAGCGCGGAGGCCGCCCGGCCGCTGACCGATGTCACCGGCGCGCGGGTGGTGCGGCTGGTCGTCACCGACGGGGGCGACGGCAGCGACTCCGACCACGCGGACTGGGCTGATGCCCGGCTGAGCTGCTGAAAGCGGACGGTGGCCACGGGGGCGTCCCCGTGGCCACGCGGCGCTCAGACCCCGGCGGCGGTCGTGTCCGGCCGGAGGGCCAGCGCGGCGGCCGCGGCGCCGACCAGGCCGGCGTCTGTGCCCATCTGCGCGGGCACGACGGTGAGCCGCTGGACGAAGGAGAGGGTGGCGTAGTCGGTGAGGGCCTTGCGCAGCGGGGCGAACAGCACGTCGCCCGCCTTGCCCACGCCGCCGCCGATCACCGCGATGTCGATCTCGACCAGGGTCGCGGTCGCCGCGATCCCGGCGGCGAGCGCCTGCGCGGCCCGCTCGAAGGAGGCCACGGCGACCGGGTCGCCCCGGCGGGCCGCGTCCGCGACGGCGGCGGCGGAGGTGTCGCCGTCCGGGCCGGGCAGCCAGCCGTCGGCCAGGGCGCGGCGGGCGATGTTGGGACCGCTGGCCAGGCCCTCCACGCAGCCGCGCGCGCCGCACGGGCAGGGTTCGCCGTCCAGGTCGACGCTGATGTGGCCGATGTGACCGGCGTTGCCGGTGGGGCCCGGGTGCAGTCGGCCCCCGAGGACCAGTCCGCCGCCGACGCCGGTGGAGACCACCATGCAGAGCGCGTTGTCATGGCCGCGCGCGGCGCCCTGCCAGTGCTCGGCCGCGGTGATGGCCACCCCGTCGCCGATCAGCTCGACCGGCAGCCCGCCCGTCGCCGCGCGCACCCGCTCCACCAGCGGGAAGCCGCGCCAGCCCGGCACGTTCACCGGGCTCACGGTGCCCGCCGAGGCGTCCACCGGGCCGGCGCTGCCGATGCCGATCACGGAGGCGCGTCCCCACAGCGGCGAGGCGGCGAGGTCGCCGAGCACCTGCTCGACGGCCCGCATGACCGTTTCGCCATCCTGTCGCGCGGGTGTCGCGCGCTGGGTGCGCGCCTGGATCCGGCCGTGGCCGTCCACCAGCGCACCGGCGATCTTGGTACCGCCGATGTCCAGGGCCGCCACGAGGTCGGTGTGCATCAGAGTCTGGTCTCCCCGTCGAGCCGTAGCTAGCGATGTGGTGGTGAGCGTCCCGGGCCGGTCGCGGTGGGGGGCGCGGGCCGGAACGGCGGTGGACAGTCTCTCTCGCACCTGACAACGTTGTCCAGGCTCTATGCTCGACGCCACACGCCGTACCAGCCCAAGATTCCCCGCACCACCCCGCGACAACCCCCGGACAACAGGACAGGACAACGCACCGTGCCCGACACCACCCGCCGAGCAGAGAGCGCCAACGGGAGCCGCTACGGCAACCGGCCCACCATGAAGGACGTGGCCGCACGGGCCGGGGTCGGCCTGAAGACGGTGTCCCGCGTGGTGAACGGCGAGCCGGGCGTCACCCCGGACACCGAGCGGCGGGTGCGGGAGGCGATCGAGGGGCTGGGCTTCCGGCGCAACGACAGCGCGCGGGTGCTGCGCAAGGGCCGTACCGCGAGCATCGGTCTGGTGCTGGAGGATCTCGCGGACCCCTTCTACGGGCCGCTGAGCCGTGCCGTGGAGGAGGTGGCGCGCTCGCACGGGGCCCTGCTGATCAACGGGTCCAGCGCCGAGGACCCGGAGCGGGAGCAGGAGCTGGCGCTCGCGCTGTGCGCGCGGCGGGTGGACGGTCTGGTGGTGATCCCGGCCGGGGACGACCACCGCTATCTGGAGCCGGAGATCCGGGCGGGCGTGGCGACGGTGTTCGTGGACCGTCCGGCCGCGCGGATCGACGCGGACGTGGTCCTGTCGGACAACTTCGGCGGCGCCCGGGACGGCGTGGCCCATCTGATCGCGCACGGCCACCGCCGGATCGGCTTCATCGGTGACATGCCCGGCATCCACACGGCCGCCGAGCGGCTGCGCGGCTACCGGGCGGCGATGGAGGACGCGGGGATACCGGTCGCGAGGGAGTGGATGTCGCTGGGGGCGACCGATCCCGAGCGGGTACGGCGGGCGACGCGGGAGATGCTCGCCGGGCCCGACCCGGTCACCGCCGTCTTCACCGGCAACAACCGGGTGACGGTCACGGTGATCCGGGTGCTCGCCGGGCAGACCCGGCCGGTCGCGCTGGTCGGGTTCGACGACTTCGAGCTGGCCGATCTGCTCCAGCCGGGCGTGACGGTGGTCGCGCAGGACGCGGCGGCTCTCGGCCGCACCGCAGCCGACCGCCTCTTCCAGCGCCTCGACGGCGCCCCCGGCACCCCGCAGCGCATCGAACTCCCGACCCGCCTGATCACCCGGGGCTCGGGGGAACTGCCGCCGGCGGACTGAGGCCGCTACCGGGGCCGGACCGCCGCCAGCTCCTCCAGCCGGGCCCGGGTCAGCCCGCACGCCGCCGTCACCTCCGCGCCGTCCAGGGCGCCGCAGTGCAGGCCCCGGAGCAGATAGCCGCTCAGCGCCCGCGCGGTGGCGGGCTCGTCCAGTACGTCGCCCCGGGTGCGGGCGGTGTAGGCGGCGAGGCGGGCCGCCGCTCGGGCGAACCCCTCCCGGTAGAAGGCGAAGACGGCCGCGTACCGGGTCGGGAGGTGGCCGGGGTGCATGTCCCAGCCCTGGTGGTAGGCGCGGGCCAGGGCGCGGCGGGTGAGCCGGTGGTGCAGCCGCCAGGCGTCGTGGACCTGTGCCGTGGGGCCGACCGGCAGCACGTTGGTGGAGCCGTCCGAGACGCGTACGCCGGTGCCGGCCGCCGCGACCTGCATCACCGCCTTGGCGTGGTCGGCGGCCGGGTGGTCGGGGGCCTGGTGGGCGGCGGAGACCCCGAGGGCGGCGCTGTAGTCGAAGGTGCCGTAGTGCAGCCCGGTGGCCCGGCCCCCGGCGGCCTGGATCATCCGGGCGACGGTGGCGGTGCCGTCGGCGGCGAGGATCGCCTGGCTGGTCTCGATCTGGATCTCGAAGCCGAGCCGCCCGGACTCCAGCCCGTGCGTCCGCTCGAAGGCGTCCAGCACCCGGGCGAACGCGCCGGCCTGTTCGGCGTACGTCACCTTGGGCAGCGTGAGGTTCAGCCCCTCGGGCAGCCCGCCGGCGGCCAGCAGCCCGGTGAGGAAGACGTCGAGCGTACGGATGCCCCGCCCGCGCACCCCCGCCTCCATGCACTTCACCCGGACGCCCAGGTACGGGGGCGCGTCCGACGCGAGCAGCCGGGCGGCGCGGGCGGCGTCCTCGTCCTCCTCGGGGTCCGGCCGGTGCCCGTAGCCGTCCTCGAAGTCGACGCGCAGGTCCTCGACGGGTTCGCGCTCCAGCTTGGCGCGGACGCGGGCGTACACCGGCCCGGCGAGTTCCTCGGGCAGCCCCAGCACGGCCGCGAACGAGGCCGCGTCCGGGGCGTGTTCGTCGAGCGCGGCGAGCGCCCGGTCACCCCACTCGCGCACGGTGCCCTCGGTGAACACGTCACCGGGGACATAGACGGTGTGGACGGGCTGACGCGTGCCGGGATCGCCGGGGTAACGGAGCGCCAGTTCCGCGTCGACGGGCGCGAGGAGGTGGTCGACCTCCTTGCCGACCTCCTCGCCGAGGCTGGTCCTCACGTGCTCCCGCCGACTCATCCCACACCCTCCGGCGTCCTCGGTACGGCATCGACAAACCGCCCACGGAAGGTACCCAGGGCCTTTCCCACGGGTCAACACGCCCCGCTCCCCTGGATGATCGATCCCGAGGTGTGCCCGCAGGTGTAGCTCCCACCCACCCCGGACAGCGCGAGGCCCCCGGAACCGGTGCGGTGCGGTTCCGGGGGCCTTCGTCAGCGTGTCGAGGTCAGCCCTTGCGGGTCTTGACCTCCTCGGTGAGCTGGGGGACGACCGCGAAGAGGTCGCCGACCACGCCGTAGTCGACCAGGTCGAAGATCGGGGCCTCGGGGTCCTTGTTGACCGCGACGATCGTCTTCGACGTCTGCATGCCGGCGCGGTGCTGGATGGCGCCGGAGATGCCGTTGGCGATGTACAGCTGCGGCGAGACCGACTTGCCGGTCTGGCCGACCTGGTTGGTGTGCGGGTACCAGCCGGCGTCGACGGCGGCACGCGAGGCGCCGACGGCGGCACCGAGCGAGTCGGCGAGGGCCTCGATCAGCGCGAAGTTGTCCGCGCCGTTCACGCCACGGCCGCCGGAGACCACGATCGCGGCCTCGGTCAGCTCCGGGCGGCCGGTGGACTCACGCGGGGTGCGGCCGGTGACCTTGGTGCCGGTCGCCTTCTCGGAGAAGGTCACCGACAGCGCCTCGGCGGCGCCGGCGGCCGGGGAGGCCTCCACGGCGGCCGAGTTCGGCTTGACCGTGATGACCGGGATGCCCTTGGTGACCTGGGACTTGGTGGTGTACGACGCCGCGAACACCGACTGGGTGGCGACGGGGCCCTCGGCCCCGGCCTCCAGGTCGATGGCGTCGGTGATCAGACCGGAGCCGATGCGCAGCGCCAGACGGGCGGCGACCTCCTTGCCCTCGGCGGAGGACGGGACCAGCACGGCGGCCGGGGAGACGGCCTCGACGGCGGCCTGGAGGGCGTCGACCTTGGGTACGACCAGGTAGTCGGCGTACTCGGACGCGTCGTCGGTGAGAACCTTCACCGCGCCGTGCTCGGCGAGGATGGCGGCGGTGTCGGCGGCGCCGCTGCCCAGAGCGACGGCGACGGGCTCGCCGATGCGGCGGGCCAGCGTCAGCAGCTCCAGGGTGGGCTTGCGGACGGCACCGTCCAGGTGGTCGACGTAGACGAGGACTTCAGCCATGGGATTGCTCTCCTGCGTAACGAAGTTGAGGGGCGGCCTGGGCGCGGGGCCTTAGATGAACTTCTGGCCCGCGAGGTACTCGGCGAGCTGCTTGCCGCCCTCGCCCTCGTCCTTGACGATCGTGCCCGCGGTGCGCGCCGGGCGCTCGTTCGCGGCCTCGACCTTGGTCCACGCGCCCTCGAGACCGACCTCCTCCGCCTCGATGCCGAGGTCGGACAGGTCCCAGGACTCCACCGGCTTCTTCTTGGCCGCCATGATGCCCTTGAACGACGGGTAGCGGGCCTCACCGGACTGGTCGGTCACGGAGACCACGGCCGGCAGGGAAGCCTCGAGCTGCTCGGAGGCGGCGTCGCCGTCACGGCGGCCCTTGACGGTGCCGTCCTCGACCGAGATCTCGGAGAGCAGCGTCACCTGCGGCACACCCAGACGCTCGGCGACCAGCGCCGGAACGACACCCATGGTGCCGTCGGTGGAGGCCATGCCGGAGATCACCAGGTCGTAGCCGGCCTTCTCGATCGCCTTGGTCAGCACCAGCGAGGTGCCCAGGGCGTCGGTCCCGTGCAGGTCGTCGTCCTCGACGTGGATCGCCTTGTCGGCGCCCATCGAGAGGGCCTTGCGCAGCGCGTCCTTGGCGTCCTCGGGACCGACGGTCAGCACGGTGACCTCGGCGTCGTCCGCCTCGTCCGCGATCTGGAGCGCCTGCTCGACCGCGTACTCGTCCAGTTCGGAGAGCAGACCGTCCACGTCGTCGCGGTCGACGGTCAGGTCATCGGCGAAGTGCCGGTCGCCGGTGGCGTCGGGCACGTACTTCACAGTGACAACGATCCTCAAGCTCACGCCGGCTCTCCTACTGCATCGTCTTTTCCGGGCTGCCTCTTGAAGTGCAGCATAGGCGTCTCAAGCGGCTGATCCCGCTCGGGGCGTCGGTGCGCTCCGACCGAAATATTACTCACCAGTACAACCAGTTCGTGCCCGCTGAGCAAGCGCTTTGGAGTGTGACCTTCGCAACGCAGCGTAACCGGGGTCGACGGTCGCGCCGAGCCGGGCCCAACCCGCTCAGTCCCGCAGGGCGTTGAAGCGTCCCTGGTGGTAGATGAGCGGCCGGCCCTCGCCGGAGGGGTCGCCGTGCAGCACCTCGGCGAGCACGATCCGGTGATCCCCCGCCGGTATCCGGCCCACGATCCGGCACACCAGCCAGGCGAGCACATCGTCCAGTACGGGCACGCCCCCGGGCCCCTCGCGCCAGCCGGTGGACGCCCCGAAGCGGTCGGCTCCGCTGCGCGCGAAAGTGGCGGCGAGGTCGCTCTGATGCTCACCGAGCACATGGACGCCGACGTGGTCGGTCCGCGCGATCGCGGGCCAGCTCGATCCTGTGGTGCCGATGCCGAAGGAGATCATCGGCGGCTCGGCGGAGACGGAGCTGAGCGAGGTGGCGGTGAAGCCGACCGGGCCGTCCTCGCCGCGCGCGGTGATCACCGCGACGCCCGCCGCGTGCCGGCGGAAGACGGAGCGCAGCAGGTCCGGTGAGGCGGGGTGGCGGGAGCCGAGGCCGGGAGTGGCCGTCATGGGGTCGTCCTTGTGCTGACGGGAGCGGGCTGATCCGGTACGGGGCCGTTCAGCGGCCGGGACAGCGGGTTCGCCCGCTCGGGGCCGGGACTCCGGGGACCTGTTCGGCGAGAAGGTGTTCGATCGGCACCGGACCAGGCTGACGACCCGCCACCGACGCCGTCAAGTCGCCGCCGGGGCCCGTCCGGCGCTCAGTCACCTTCCCGCCCGCCCACGGCCTCGCCCAGCGCGGCGATGACATCGGCCCGCCGCGGCTGCCCCTGGGCCCGCCGCACGACCTCGCCGTCCGGGCCGAGGACCAGCACGGTGGGCGTCTTCAGGACGTCCAGTTCGCGGACCAGGCCGAGGCGGTCCTCCGCGTCGATCTCGACATGGGTCACACCGGGAACCATCCGGGCGACCTCGGCGAGGGTGCGGCGGGTGGCCCGGCAGGGTGCGCAGAAGGCGGTGGAGAACTGCACGAGGGTGGCCCGCTCCCCCAGTTCGGCGCCCAGGTCGGCCGCCGTCAGCCGCCGTACGTCGTCCCGCCCGCGCACCCGTGTCCTCCGCTCCGCCGCTCGTGCGGCGCTGGTCGTTTGATCCGCCCTCAGCACCAGCACATCGAGGGCCGAATGGATTCCCGGCCTCCGAAAGAGGGGCCTGCGGACGGACGTGACGAGGATCTCGCCGCCACGGGGCACCAACACTGGTCACTCGCCCGTTCATGGGGCACGATCTGCGAGAGCCGTAAACTTACGGCTCCGTAACTTCCCGCCGGGAGCCCCTTTCCCGAGCAGAGCAGAAAGGGACCTCCCCGCATATGGCAGAGCTGGTCTACCGTCCCGTCGTCGGTCTCGCCAGGACGATGTTCAAGGTGTGGGACCTCAAGATCGACTGCCGGGGGTCGGAGAACATCCCGCGCTCCGGCGGCGCCGTGCTGGTGAGCAATCACATCAGCTACCTGGACTTCATCTTCAACGGCCTGTCCGCGCTGCCGCAGAAGCGCCTGGTGCGGTTCATGGCCAAGGAGTCGGTCTTCCGGCACAAGGTGTCGGGTCCGCTGATGCGCGGCATGAAGCACATCCCGGTCGACCGCGCCCAGGGCGAGACGGCGTACGCGCACGCGCTGGCGTCGCTGCGCGCCGGGGAGATCGTCGGGGTGTTCCCGGAGGCGACCATCTCGGAGTCGTTCACCCTGAAGAGCTTCAAGTCCGGTGCAGCGCGCATGGCCCAGGAGGCGGGCGTCCCGCTGGTGCCGATGGCGCTGTGGGGCACCCAGCGGCTGTGGACCAAGGGCCAGCCGCGCAACTTCAAGCGCAGCCACACCCCGGTCACCATCCGCGTCGGCGAGGCGCTGGAGGCGTCGCGCGAGCAGTACGCGGGCGCGATCACCCGTCGGCTGCGCGAGCGCGTCCAGGAGCTGCTGGACGCCGCCCAGCGCGCCTACCCGGTCCGTCCGAAGGGCGCCGAGGACTCCTGGTGGCTCCCCGCCCACCTGGGCGGCACGGCCCCGACGAACGAGCAGCTCCGCGCGGTCGAGGCCATCTGAGACGACGGCGGCCCGGCCGGACGATCAC
>NZ_JBHXLV010000055.1:0-34218 GCF_042721685.1 Streptomyces sp. NPDC058459
GCACCGTACCGGCGGCCCCCGCGACGGCGACGGCTGCGGCGAGGACGGTCCGGCGGGACGGCTGCTGGGCTCTGCTCATGGGCGCGACTACCCCCAGGTGTCCGGGTCAGGACGGTTCAGGTGAACGGTCGTGCGCCCACTATGGAGCAGGCGGCATGCCCCTGCCAGCACTTCGGCGCATGCCGCGCCCATGATCATTGGTCTCCACCACTGGCTGACATGAGCCCGCCATGGCAGGCTCATGTCAGCAAAGGCTCAGCTGACGCTTGTCAGGGTCAGACCAGGTCCATCGCCGCGACCTCGTCGGGGCGGCCGTAGCTGACCGGGCCCTGGAAGCGGCGGCGGGCCGTGGTGAACCACCACACCGTGGCGATGAGCAGGACGGCCGCCAGCGCGATCGGCGCGTAGTTGAAGGAGTCCGCGGTGATCGGGGACGCCTGCGGGAGCATGAACAGGACGCTGCTGAGCAGAATCCAGATCACCGCGACCCAGCCGATCAGCCGGCCCCAGCGGCCCAGGTGCCAGGGACCGGGCTGGAACTCGTCGCCGAGGCGCAGCCGGAGGAAGATCGGCACCGCGTAGGCGAGGAACAGCCCGACCACGTTGACGCTGACGATCGCGGTGAACGCCGTGTGGGACCACCAGCCGGGCACCACCAGGGCGAGCGAGCAGCCGACGGCGAGCCACACCGCCTTGACGGGCGTACGGGTGCGCGTGGAGACCGAGTGCCACCAGCGGGAGCCGGGCATCGCGCCGTCCCGCGAGAAGGCGAAGATCTGCCGGGTGTTGCTGGTGAGATTGGCGAGGCCGCAGAAGAGCATGGCGCCGATGACGATGAGCAGCATGGCCTTGGCCGTGCCGAGGCCGAGCGCGTCGATGAGAATCTGGACGGGCGGGGCGTCCGAACCTGCCACCTTGGCGTAGTCACCGATGCTGTAGACCAGCGCGAGCATCAGGATGAGGCCGGTGATCGCCGAATAGCCGATGGCGCGGGTGATGCCCTTCGGCGCGTTGACCGTCGCCTGGACCGTTTCCTCCGACATGTGGAAGCTGCCGTCGAAGCCGGTGAAGGTCCAGCTGGTGACCAGCAGGCCCAGCATGCCGCCGTAAAGACCGTTGGTGAAACCGGTGTTGTTCTGGAAATGCGTCACGAAGGACGCCGACTGGTGGTGATCGGGAATCACGGCGAGTGCGCCCACGATCACCACAAGTCCGACCAGCAGCCACCACACGGAAATCCGGTTCAGCAGCGCGACGAGCTGGACGGTGTAGGTGTTGGCGAGCCCCTGGAGCACGATGATCAGCGCGGTGATCAGCACCGTCTGGTGGGCGGTGGGCTCGTACGACGGCCACTGCAGCGCGACGAACGCCTGGATGAAGGTGGCGGCGGCGTAACCCGTGGCGGCGGTGCCGCCGATCTGGCCTACGAAGTTCAGCCAGCCGGTGAACCAGGACCAGGCGCCCTTGTGCCGCTTGGCGAGCTTACCGGCGGAGAAATACAGCGCGCCGCTCGTCGGATAGGCGGAGGCGACTTCCGCCATGGCGGCGCCGATGAACAGCACCATCACCGAGACCCCGATCCAGCCGAACACGAGAATACGGGGGCCGCCCGCGTTCAGGCCGAATCCGAAGGACGAGAAAATACCCGAGAGGATATTGATGATGGTGAAGGAGATCGCGAAATTGTCGAACGCCTTGAATCGGCGCGTGAGCGCACGCGGATAACCCATCGCGTGCAGGGTGGCGTCGTCGTCACACACCGCCGGGGACGCCGGAGTCTTGGGCTCCGGCGGCGATATCCGTTCCGACATCGATCTGCCTTTCTGTTGGGGGGGTGGGCACAGCGAAGTGGCACAGGTGCGGCTCTCAGTCGGGTCCGGGGACGGGCAGGCCGCAGGCGCGCCGGGCCCGGGAGAGCTGTTCGGCGGGGTCTCCGAAGGCGCTCCAGGGCATGCGCGAGGCGTAGGGCCCCATCGCCGCGAACACCGCGCGTGCCTCGAACTCGCTCTGGCCCATGACCAGCGCGTGCGCGAGGTAGGCCAGGTCGAGGACCGGGGTGAACCGGGAACGGGGCACCGTGGGCAGCCAGTTGCGATACACGGCCAGCGCGGTGGAGCGCCACTGCGGCTGTTCCCAGACCCGGTCGGCGAGGAGTTGGGTGGGGTTGTAGCTCTCCACCAGCGCGACCAGCGGCAGCAGCCTGAGCGCGGAGTCGGCGGGCGCGCGCTGGCTGAGGAAGGCGGCCACGTCCCAGGCGGCGTTGACCGAGCCGCCGTGCCGGGTGAAGAAGAAGGAGAGGAAGCGGTGGTGGCCCTCGCGGTGCCAGGGGTCCAGGGACAGGATGTGGGCGAACAGCCGCCAGGGGCCCGGCGGCGCGGTGAGCAGCCCCTGCGGCGCGGGTTCACGCAGCTGGTGCAGCCGGGCCATGGCCAGCTTGGCGACCCAGGGCGTGGGGTCGCCGGGGGCGAGGGCGGCGGCACTCTCGCAGGCGGTCAGCGCGATCCGCTCCAGCGCCTCGGCCCGTTCGTCGCGCGCGTCGGCGGCCCGTATCGCGCGCTGGACGGCCACGCGGGCCCACATCAGCGCGGCCTCGGGCGACGGCTCCTCGCCGAGCCAGCGCTCCACGAGGTCGGTGCCGGCCGCCTCCGAGGCCAGCACCAGCGAGCGGTGGGCGCGCAGGGCGAAATCGGACCGCGTCTCGGCGAGGGCCTCGCAGGCGTAGCGATGACGTCCGGCGCGGACGTCGACGCAGACGCTCGCCAGAACGCGGTCGTCGGCCGCCGGGTGCCAGATGTACTGCCCCTCGAATAACTCCGCGGCCATGCTCCCCTGTCCGTCCCGGTACGACGCGTCGCAGTTGTGCAGGACGCACCTTACTCACCGGCCGACGCGCCTGGAACGCCTAATTTCACATTTCGGTCGGCGGATTCCCGGTGAAAATCTCCAACGATTGACCTTTAGTCAGCGGACCCGGCACGAAGTCGGGTTTTTCCGGCCGCAGAGTACCGCCGCCATCGGCCCCTACTAGACTGTTTCCGGCAGAACTCCCCCACACCGCACCACACCTCGGGAATCGACATTCACCAGCTCACCGGCCGTCTGCGCGGCCTCCCCCCGTCGCTGGGGCCGGTCCGGCTGATCGGCGTCGACGGGCACGCGGGCTCCGGGAAGTCCACGTTCGCCGGGCGGCTGGCCGCCGCGCTCGGCGGGGTGCCGGTGCTGCACCTGGACGACATCGCCAGCCATGCCGGACTCTTCGCCTGGACCGCCCGGTTCACCGCCGAGGTGATCGAGCCGCTGAGCCGTGGCGAGAGCGCGCGGTACGCCCCCTACGACTGGAACCTGCGCGCCTTCGGCCCGCTCCGCACCCTGCCGCCGGCCCCGCTGATCCTGGTCGAGGGCGTGGGAGCGGGGCGCCGGGCGCTGCGTCCGCACCTCGCGGCGCTGCTGTGGATGGAGCTGCCCGCGCGGGAAGCCTGGGCGCGCGGCCGCCGCCGGGACGGCGCCGCGCAGCGGGAGTTCTGGGACGGCTGGACCGAGGCGGAGCGCGCGCACTTCGCCGCCGACCCCTCGCGCCCTCACGCGGACCTCCTAGTGTGCGCGACGCAGGCGGAGTACGAGGTGCTGCCAGGGCCCGCGAGCCCCCGCTGACCGACCCCGGCCGGGCTCGACCCACCCGCGTCATCACGCAGGGTGAGGACCCATCCGCTATGTGCTGAACTTGTGAAGACGCCCGCCCCGAAAGTTCGTTCGTGACCCCAACTCCGCTTGACCTGCCCCCCGTACAGGTCTTACGTTCTCTGCACACGGTCCTTCGCGGGCCGTCCGCAGACACGAAGCCCCCGATCGTTCCCCCGTGATCGGGGGCTTCGTACTGCCCCGGGCCACCTTCCGAGGAGCCGGGCGCACCGATCTGATCACCCTCGGTGACCGCGCCCCGTGCGCCCCGCGTGCTCCCACCTCGTCGAACGCCGTCTGCGGCACCCTTCGGCAGCCGGTCGTCCCACGGGTACGATGCCCTCGGTGCGACCTTCGAGCGGCTGCCTCGCGCACCTGCAACTCCGGTCCGCGGTACAGCGGTTCGACCGGCGGAGACCGCCGAGCGCCTGCCCGGTGGGCAACCAACGGGGGGCATGGTTCGTGGGGGACGTGATGGACTTCGGCACGCGGGGCCCCGAGGCCCCGGCCGACCTCGCCTGGACGCGAGGTGTGGACGCCTACACGATGGGCGCCTACCCGCAGGCGGAGGAGGAGTTCCGCGCCGCGGCGCGGCTGGACCCGGGGATGGCCGACGCCTGGCTCGGACTGCACGCGCTCAGGGTGGACACGACCACCGCGCTGATCCGGATGTTCCGGCACCGCGACCGCTTCGGCGAGCAGCGCGCCCGGCACCGCCGCTCCCTCAACTCCTGGTACTGGCTGGGCTGGTGGGTGCAGCCGGTGCTGGAGAGCCCCCGCGATCTGCTGCTCGCGCACGCCTCGCACTGGCTGGACGGCCGCCATGTGCCGGAGCTGGACCGGGCGCTGGCCGGGCTGCCGCCCGTGGACACCGACCCGCAGGTGCGGTTCCTGCACGCCTGCCGCGCCTATCTGGTCAAGGACTGGGACCAGCTGGTCCGGCACACCGACCCGCTGCTCGACGACCCCCTGCTCGGGATAGAGGCGGGTCTGTTCGGCGGCATGGCCCGGGTCCGGCTGGAGACGTACGGGCAGGCCGAGCCGCTGCTCTCGGCCGCCCTGATGCGCTGCCGCAGCGAACAGCCGCAGCGCAAGGAGCTGCGGTACTGGCTGGCCCGCGCCCACGAGGGCACCGGCCGCAGCGCCGCCGCCCTGCCGCTGTACCGGGCCGTGCACCGGGTCGACCCGGCTTTCATGGACACCTCGGCCCGGCTCGCCGCCATCGCCGAGGGCGACGGGTACGACGACCCCGCCGACTTCGCGGCGGTCACCCTGTCCGGCGCCGGGCAGGACACGATGGACGGCCCCGACTCCCTCGACCCGCTGTTCGGCACCGAGGGCCGCGATCTCCGGCTCTCCGAGCCCGAGCTGCCGGCCGGACCGCTCCCCTCGGCGGGGGACCGGGCGGTCCGGGTGAAGAGCGGTGTCACCTCCTCGCACCTGCCGGCCGGGCCGACCGATCCGGCCCTGCTGGAGGAAGCGCTCGCGGAGCTGGAGCGCATGGTGGGACTGGAGCCCGTCAAACGGCAGGTGAAGGCGCTCTCGGCGCAGCTGAACATGGCCCGGCTGCGCGCCGGACAGGGGCTCCCGGTGCAGCCGCCGAAACGGCACTTCGTCTTCTCCGGCCCCTCCGGCACCGGCAAGACCACGGTGGCCCGCATCCTCGGCCGGGTCTTCTACGCCCTCGGCCTGCTCGGCGGCGACCACCTCGTGGAGGCGCAGCGGGCCGACCTGGTCGGGGAGTACCTGGGCCAGACCGCCGTGAAGGCCAACGAACTGATCGACTCGGCCATCGGCGGGGTCCTTTTCGTGGACGAGGCGTACGCGCTGTCCAACTCAGGTTACGGCAAGGGCGACGCGTACGGCGACGAGGCGCTCCAGGTGCTGCTGAAGCGGGCCGAGGACAACCGGGACCATCTGGTGGTGATCCTCGCCGGCTACCCCGAGGGCATGGACCGGCTGCTGGCGGCCAACCCCGGCCTGTCCTCCCGCTTCACCACCCGCGTCGACTTCCCCTCCTACCGCCCCGCCGAACTCACCGAGATCGGGCGGGTCCTCGCAGCAGAGAACCGTGACGAGTGGGACGAGGAGGCGGTGGAGGAGCTGCGCTCCATCGCCGGACACGTGGTCGACCAGGGCTGGATCGACGAACTGGGCAACGGCCGCTTCCTGCGCACGATGTACGAGAAGAGCTGCGCGTACCGGGATCTGCGGCTGTCCACCTGTCCGGGCGCGCTGTCCCGTGAGGATCTGGCCACCCTGCGGCTGCCGGACCTGATGCAGGCGTACGGCGAGGTGCTGTCGGGCCGGGCACCGCAGGACCCGTCGGCGATGTGACGGGTCCCGCGGCTCGGCTCGGCCTAGGTGGCCAGCGCCTGTTCCGGATCGCCGCTCTGCCGGGGCCGGGCGGTGCGCAGCGGCACCGGTTCCTTCTTCGGGGCGGGCTCCTCCGGGGTGTCCGGGTGGGCCGGATCGTGGACCTCGCCCACCAGCAGCTCCAGCGCGTCCTCCAGCGCGACCAGGCCCAGCACCCGGCCGGAGGCGTCCGCCACCTGGGCCAGATGCGTGGCGGCCCGGCGCATGACGGTCAGCGCGTCGTCCAGCGGGAGTTCCGCCCTGAGCGTGGCCATGGGACGCCACACGTGCTGCGGCACGGCGCGGTCGGAGTCCTCCAGGTCGAGGACGTCCTTGACGTGCACGTACCCCATGAAGGCGCCTGTCCCGGCGGCCACCGGGAAGCGAGAGTAGCCGGTGCGCGCGGTCAGCTCGACGATCTCCCCCGGTGTCACCGACGGCGGCACCGTCACGAGGGTCTCGCGCCTGAGCAGGACGTCGGTGACCGGGCGGGAGCCCAGTTCCAGCGCGTCCTCAAGCCGCTCCTGCGCCTCCGGGTCGAGCAGCCCGGCCTGGCCGGAGTCCTCCAGCAGGCGGTTGAGCTGCTCGCTGGTCACGACGGCCTCGACCTCGTCCTTGGGCTCGACGCGGAAGAGGCGCAGGATGCCCTGCGCGCAGGCGCCGAGCGCCACGGTGACGGGCTTGCAGATGCGGGCGAAGTACACCAGGCCGGGGCCGAGCCACAGCGCGGCCTTCTCGGGCGCGGCCATGGCCAGGTTCTTCGGCACCATCTCGCCGATGACCAGGTGGAAGAAGACCACCGCGGCCAGCGCGATCACATAGCCCAGCGGGTGGATCACACCCTCGGGAAGACGGGCCGCCTCGAACACCGGCTCCAGGAGCTGGGCCACGGTCGGCTCGGCCACCGCGCCGAGGGTCAGCGAGCAGACGGTGATGCCGAACTGGGCGGCCGCCATCATCTGCGGCAGCCGCTCCAGACCGTGCAGCACCTGGCGGGCGCGGACGGTGCCGAGCGGCTCGATCTGGCTGCGGCGGACGGAGACGAGCGCGAACTCGGCGCCGACGAAGAATCCGTTGGCGAGGACGAGCAGCGCGGCGAAAAGGAGTTGGACGACGCTCATCGGGTGGCCTCCGTCGGCTGGGCGGCGGGCGCCGTCCGGACCAGGCGGACCCGCTCGGCGCGGTAGTGGCTGACCTGGCGCACGGACAGCCGCCAGCCGGGCAGTTCGGCCCGGTCGCCGGGCGCCGGGATACGGCCGAGCAGGTCGGCGACAAGCCCGGCGACGGTCTCGTAGGGCCCCTCGGGGGCGTCCAGGCCGATGCGGGTGAGGACGTCGACGCGGCAGCCGCCGTCCACGTCCCACGCGGGGCGGCCGTCCTCGGGCGGGGCGGGGGCGACTTCGGGCACCACCTGGCGGTCGTGCTCGTCGCGGACCTCGCCGACCAGTTCCTCGACGATGTCCTCCAGGGTGACCACGCCCGCGGTGCCGCCGTACTCGTCGACGACGACCGCGATGGGCTGCTCGCTGCGCAGCCGGGTCAGCAGGGGGCGCACCGGCAGGGTCTCGGGGACCAGCAGCGCCTTGCCCGCGATCCGGGCGACCGGGGTGCGCAGGCGCTCGTGCGCCGGGACCGCCAGGGCGTCCTTGAGGTGGACCATGCCGACGATCTCGTCGATCTTCTCCCGGTAGACGGGGAAGCGGGACAGACCGGTGGCCCGGGTGAGGTTGACGACGTCCTCGGCGGTGGCCGAGTCCTGGAGCGCGCTGACCTTCACCCGGGGCGTCATGACGTGCTGGGCGGTCAGGTCGCCGAGGGACAGGGTGCGGACGAACAGGTCGGCCGTGTCCTGCTCCAGGGCCCCGGCCTGGGCGGAGTGCCGGGCCAGGGAGACCAGCTCGCCGGGGGTGCGGGCGGAGGCAAGCTCGTCGGCCGGCTCGACGCCCAGGGCGCGCACCAGCCGGTTGGCGACCGTGTTGAGCACCGAGATCACCGGCCGGAAGAGCCGGGAGAACAGGTGCTGCGGGCCCGCGACGAACCGCGCCACCTGGAGCGGCTTGGAGACCGCCCAGTTCTTGGGGACCAGTTCGCCGACGACCATCTGGACCGCGGAGGCCAGCAGCATGCCGACGACCACGGCGACCCCGGAGACGGCGCCGCCGGGGACACCGAGCGCGCGGAACGGGCCGCCGAGCAGCTCCGCCAGGGCCGGTTCGGCGAGCATGCCGACGACCAGCGAGGTGATGGTGATGCCGAGCTGGGTGCCGGAGAGCTGGAAGGAGAGTTCCTTCAGCGACTCCACGACCGTACGGGCGCGTATGTCGCCCTCGGCCGCTGCCCGCTCGGCGTCCTGGCGCTCGACGGTGACGAGGCCGAACTCGGCGGCCACGAAGAATCCGTTGGCGAGGATCAGCAGGAAGGCCGCTCCGAGGAGCAGCAGGGGGGTGCTCATGATGCCGCCGCCTCCGCGTGCGCGCGGACCGCGTCCGCGGTATGTCGGCAGGGGGCGGCGCAGGTACTACAGGACGATCCGTCCATCGCCGGAGAGGGTCACTCCTCGGATAGCAGGGAAAACCTCCGCGCGCCGGGCTCGGCACGACGGAGGCGGAGGCGCTGTGGAAACGCCTCCGCCAACAGATTAGTCAAGACCGGGGCGGGTGCGGCAAGGGCGGCCACCCCTGAACGGCCCCCGATCCGGAACCCCGAGGGCCCTGAGCCCGTCTGGGACTCAGGCGCCGGGCAGTTCCGGATCGCGCGGCGCGTGCTGCTCCACCAGGGTACGCAATGTCCGCGCGTCGGCGATGGCGCGCTGCCTGGCGACGCCGGGCTGGATGCCGAGCGCGGCCAGGCTGGTGCCGTCGCTGAGGTCGAGGAACACCCAGGGATCGCCGGGACGCAGGTTGACCCGGACGATCTCGGCCCAGTCCAGGCGCCGGCTGCCCGCGATGTTGACCACGGTGACGCCGGTCCGCTCGGCGACGATCTTCACCCGGGCCAGCCGGGCCAGCACCCAGGCCATGAGGGCCCCGGTGAGGATGAAGGTGAGCCGCTCCCCCGGGTTGAGGTCCAGCAGCAGGGCGATGGCGGCGACGACCGCGAAGAGCGCCACGCCGGCGGTGAGCAGGATCACCCGGGTGCGTCCCGGCCGGAAGGTGACCGGCAGGTGTGGCTGGGCGGGGGGCTGGGGAGGCTCGGACATGTGGTTCGGGTTCCTCAGAGGCGGCAGGCGTGGATGGCCGTGGTCAGGATGGCCCGCGCGCCGATGGCGTACAGGTCGTCCATGATCCGCTGCGCGTCGTCGGTGGGGACCATGGCCCGGACGGCGACCCAGCCCTCGTTGTGCAGCGGGGAGACGGTCGGGGACTCCAGGCCGGGGGTGAGGGCCACGGCCTTCTCCAGCTGCTCCACGCGGCAGTCGTAGTCCATCATCACGTAGGTCCGCGCGACCAGGACGCCCTGGAGGCGGCGCAGGAACCGCTGGACCTTCGGGTCCTCGGCGTCCGCGCCGGTGCGGCGGATGACAATGGCCTCGGACTTCATGATGGGCTCGCCGAAGACCTCGAGGCCGGCGTTGCGCAGCGAGGTGCCCGTCTCGACCACGTCCGCGATGATCTCCGCCACGCCCAGCTCGATCGCGGTCTCCACCGCGCCGTCGAGGTGGACCACGGAGGCGTCGATGGCGTTGTCGGCGAGGTGGCGGCCGACGATGCCCTCGTAGGAGGTGGCGACCGTGCGGCCCTTGAGGTCGGCCGCGCTGGCGGCGGTGCCGGGCTTGGCGGCGAAGTGGAAGGTGGAACGGGCGAAGCCGAGCGGCAGGATCTCCTCGGCCTCGGCGCCGGAGTCGATCAGCAGGTCACGGCCGGTGACGCCGATGTCGAGCCGCCCGGAGGACACGTAGATGGCGATGTCCCGGGGGCGCAGGTAGAAGAACTCGACCTCGTTCACCGGGTCCACGGTCCGCAGTTCCTTGGACTCCCGGCGCTGCCGGTAGCCGGCCTCATGCAGCATGTCCCCCGCAGGTCCGGACAGGGAACCCTTGTTGGGGACGGCGATGCGCAGCATGAGGTCGGCTTCCTTCGTGTGGCGGGGTGGTGCGGTGGGCGGGATGTGCGGGGCGACGGATCACAGGTGGGCGTAGACGTCGTCCAGCGAGATGCCGCGGGCGACCATCATCACCTGGACGTGGTAGAGCAACTGCGAGATCTCCTCGGCGGCCGCTTCCTTGCCCTCGTACTCGGCGGCCATCCAGACCTCGGCGGCCTCCTCGACGACCTTCTTGCCGATGGCATGGACGCCCTTGCCGACCAGTTCGGCGGTGCGGGAGGTGGCGGGGTCGCCGGTGGCTGCCTTCTGCTGGAGCTCGGTGAACAGCTCCTCGAACGTCTTATTGGACATGGTGGTCCTCACCCTACGCGGTCCGGGCGGTGTCTCAGTGCCAGGGTTCGGACACCGAACGCAGCGTGGCCGCCGTGGCCACCGCCGCGGTGACCGCCTCGTGGCCCTTGTCCTCGCGGGAGCCCTCGATGCCGGCCCGGTCCAGGGCCTGCTCCTCGGTGTCGCAGGTGAGGACGCCGAAGCCGACGGGGACGCCGGTCTGCACGGAGACCTGGGTGAGGCCCTGGGTGACGCCCTGGCACACGTACTCGAAGTGCGGGGTGCCGCCGCGGATGACGACGCCGAGGGCGACGACCGCGTGGTAGCCGCGGTCCGCCATGGCCTTGGCGGCGACGGGGAGTTCGAAGCTGCCGGGGACCCTGATCAGGGTCGGCTCGTCGATCCCGAGGTCGTGCAGGGCGCGCAGGGCGCCGTCCACCAGGCCGTCCATCACCTTGTCGTGCCACTGCGCCGCGATGACGGCGACCCTCAGGTCGCTGACGTTGCGTACGGACAGTTCCGGTGCACCCTTGCCGCTCACGTTGCTCCTTGCTCCTTCGCGCTGTTCGCTCGGTTCGTTCACTGGTTGCCGCAGGTGGACACGGCGGGGGTGTCCAGCCAGGGCAGGTCATGGCCCATCCGGTCGCGCTTGGTGCGCAGGTACTGGACGTTGTGCTCGTCGGCGTGGACCGGCATCGGCTCGCGGCCGGTGACCTGGATACCGTGCCGGGTGAGCGCGTCGGTCTTGTCGGGGTTGTTGGTCATCAGGCGGACGTCACGCACGCCGAGGTCGGCGAGGATCTGGGCGCCGGCCGCGTAGTCGCGGGCGTCCGCGGGGAGGCCGAGTTCCAGGTTGGCGTCCAGGGTGTCCCGGCCGCGCTCCTGGAGTTCGTAGGCGCGCAGTTTGGACAGCAGGCCGATGCCGCGTCCCTCGTGGCCGCGCAGGTAGACGACGACGCCCCGGCCCTCGGCGTGGACGCGGGCGAGGGCGGCGTCGAGCTGGGGGCCGCAGTCGCAGCGCAGGGAGGCGAAGACGTCGCCGGTGAGGCACTCGGAGTGGACGCGGGCGAGCACGCCGGTGCCGTCGCCGAGATCGCCATGGACGAGGGCGACGTGTTCGACGCCGTCGGGGGCGCGGTAGCCGTAGGCGGTGAAGTTGCCGTGCCGGGTGGGCAGGCTCGTCTCGGCCTCGCGGCGGACGGTGGGCGCGACGGCTGCCACGGCCTGCTCGCCGGGCTTCTCGGGGGTACGGAGACGGGTGACGAGGTCCGCGATGGAGATGATCGTCAGCCCGTGCTTGCGGGCGAACGGGATCAGCTCGGGCAGGCGCAGCATCCGGCCGTCCTCGCCGGCGATCTCCACGATGGCTCCCGCGGGGCGCAGTCCGGCGAGGCGGGCGAGGTCGACGGCGGCCTCGGTGTGGCCGTCGCGGACGAGGACACCGCCCTCCCGGGCGCGCAGCGGGAAGATGTGGCCGGGGCGCACCAGGTCGGTGGGCCGGGCGGTGCCGCTCGCCAGCAGCTTCAGGGTGGTGGCGCGGTCGGCGGCGGAGATGCCGGTGGTCACGCCGTGCGGGGGCGAGGCGTCCACGGAGACGGTGAAGGCGGTCTTCATCGGCTCGGTGTTGTCCTCGACCATCTGCGGCAGCTTCAGCCGGTCGAGTTCGGCGCCCTCCACGGGGGCGCAGATCAGGCCCCGGCACTCGCTCATCATGAAGGCGACGATCTCGGGGGTGACCTTCTCGGCGGCGATGACGAGGTCGCCCTCGTTCTCGCGGTCCGCGTCGTCCACGACGACGACGGGGCGGCCCGCGGCGATGTCGGCGATGGCCTGCTCGACGGGGTCGAGCCGGAAGTCTTCGATGCTGTCGGTGGGGTGCAGCGGGGGTGCCGAGGTCATGCGGGCGTTCCTTCCAGGACGGGCCGCGTGCTCCTGCGGGAGCGCAGCCACCAGTCGCGCATGCCCCACAGGACGAGCGCGCCGTAGATCACGTAGACGAAGCCGGAGAAGGCGTAGCCGCCCGCGAAGTTGAGCGGGACGCCGACCACGTCGACCAGCAGCCAGGCGAACCAGAACTCGACCATGCCCTTGGCCTGGGCGTACATGGCGACGATGGTGCCGACGAAGATGTAGGCGTCCGGCCAGGGGTCCCAGGACAGGGACGGGTACGCGGTGAAGAGCAGCGCGACGGCGACGGTGCCGGCTGCGGCCGCCGTGATCATGGCGGCGCGTTCTCGCCAGGTGGCGAAGCGGGGGGTGATGTGGCCGTCCGCGGTCTTGCCGCGGCCCCGGCTCCACTGCCAGAAGCCGTACACGGCGACCGCCATGACGACGACCTGCTTGCCCGCGCTGCCGGTGAGGTGGCCGTAGAACGCGGCGAACAGGATCAGGCCGGAGACGAACTGGACCGGCCAGGTCAGGAGGGAGCGGCGCCAGCCGAGCGCGAGGGCGGCCAGGCCGAAGAGGTTGCCGATCATGTCCGACCAGAGGATGTGCTGGCCGAACAGGGTGAACGCCTCGGTGTTGAGCGGGTTCACGCCCCTGCCTCCTGTCCGGACGCGAGCAGCCGCTCGACGTACTTGGCGATGACGTCCACTTCGAGGTTGACCGGGTCGCCGGGCTGCTTGTGACCCAGCGTGGTCAGGGCGAGGGTGGTGGGGATGAGGCTGACGGTGAAGAAGTCCGGGCCCGCCTCGACCACGGTGAGGCTGATGCCGTCGACCGTGATGGAGCCCTTCTCCACGACGTAGCGGGAGAGGGCGGCGGGCAGCGAGATCCTGACGATCTCCCAGTGCTCGGACGGGGTACGGGCGAGCACCTCACCGGAACCGTCGACATGGCCCTGCACGATGTGGCCGCCGAGGCGGGCACCGACGGCGGTGGGACGCTCCAGGTTGACCCGGGAGCCGACGGCGAGGGCGCCGAGGCTGGACCGCTTCAGGGTCTCGGCCATCACGTCGGCGGTGAACTCGTCGCCCTCGTGGTCGACCACGGTGAGACAGACGCCGTTGACGGCGATGGAGTCCCCGTGCCGCGCGCCTTCGGTGACGACGGGGCCACGGAGCCGGAAACGGGAGGCGTCGCCGAGATTCTCGACGGCGGTGACCTCGCCCAGCTCTTCCACGATTCCGGTGAACACGTCCCCGGTCCTCCTGCCTCTTCGGGCACGGACTCCGGGGGCCGGTCGATGACGACGGCATGGACGGGTGGGGCGCACCGGGTACGACGCCGAAGGGGACCCGTCCGGATGAGGACGGGACCGGAATACGGCGGCGCGCATGGTGATGCCCGCCCGCCGCGCACTGCCTCCCATCCGGACTTTAACCGTCGGTCCAGGAATTTCACCTGGTCAACCGGCCGCTGGAAGCGACCGGGTCGCGGACTGTAACCGCCGGTTCGGACTTTCACCGACCCCGGAGTGCGCTGCTTCTGGTACACCGCAAGTCTGCCACGCCCGCCCGTCGGCCATACAGGTGATTGGTGTGTGCTGCCTCACAGCCCACCCCTTCGAGCGAAGGCGCGGAGCAACGCGCCTGGACAACAAGGGAGTTGAGCTTGGTCCGGACCTATTGACCGTACTGGTCTAGTCCTCTTATGGTGCGACCGGACCCGGCGGTGGTGACGAAGGCCCTTGCCCGCCGCCGGGTTCCCACCAGCCGGGCATGCCCCGTTTCGAGCTGACCGCGCCCCCGTCGGCCCTGCTCCGGGCCGGACTGGCGGGCCAGCCGGTCGAGGGTCGCCGAAACGGCCGAGCGCCTGCCCGAGTCGGCCCTCCCCGCAGGACGTGCACCCGACATGCGCGGCCCCGAGATGCGTTCCGTGCCCTCACCGGCCCGCGCCTGCCTCGCCGCCACGGGCACGCGGCGCCCGCCGCTGGAGGCGCCCTACCGCCCGAACAGCTCGTCCTGCGCCCGGTCGCGGGCCGTCAGCAGGGCGCCCCGAAGCACCGCCGCGCCCCCGAGGGTGCCGGCCCGGACCTCGGTGGCCAGCGGGGACATCCGCTCCAGCCGGGCGCCGACCCGCGCCGCGAGCGCCTCTCCCCCGGCCTGGCCGACCTCGCCGCCGAGCACCACGCAGCCGGGGTCGAGGATCGCGGTCACGGCGGCGACGCCGATGGCGAGACGGTGGGCGAGGGCGTCGAGGAAATGTCCGGCGGGCGCGGCAGCGGCGAGGACCGACTCCGCGACCACCCGCGCGGCGCCCGGCCCGTCCAGCGGGCCCGGCACCGCCAGCCCGTGCTCGCGGGCGAGCGCGCCGATCGCCGCCGCACCCGCCAGGGCGTGGAAGCCGCCCTCGCAGTCGGTCGCGGAGGGCAGCGAGCCGGTGCCGGGGACGGGCAGGAAGCCGATCTCGCCCGTGCCGCCGGAGGCGCCCCGGCGCAGGTGGCCGTCGAGGACCACGGCGGCGCCGACGCCGTGACCGAGCCAGAGGAGGACGAAGGTGTCCCGGTCACGGGCGGCACCCTCGCGCTGCTCGGCGAGGGCCGCGAGGTTGGTCTCGTTCTCCACGGTGACCCGCGCCTCGGGCAGCCTCCGCTGGAGCGCGACGGCCAGGCTGCGGTGCCAGGCGGGAAGCCCGCTGGAGTCGCGCAGGTCACCGGTGGCGGGGTCGACCAGGCCGGGCGCGCCGATGCCCACGGTGTGGAGCCCGGTCCAGACGTCCGGACCCGCCTTCCGCGCGGTCTCCTCCACCGCCGCGACCGCCTGCTCCACGGCGGGCCCGGTCCCGGAGTCCGCGTCGATGGGCACGGCCAGCTCCGCGAGGACCCGCCCCACGAGGTCGGAGACGAGCACCAGGACTCCCCCGGTGCGCACGTCGAGGGCGGCCAGGTGGGCGCGGTCGGCGGCGATGCCGTACAGCCGGGCGTTGGGGCCCCGGCGCTGCTCGCCCCACTCCCCCACCACCCTGATCAGTCCGGAGACGGAGAGGCGCTCGACGAGGTCGCTCACGGTCGGCCGGGACAGCCCGGTCAGCTGCTTGAGCTGTCCCGCCGTCAGCGGGCCCTCCTGCTGCAACAGCCGCAGGGCGAGCCGGTCGTTGATGGCCCGTGCGGTGCTCGGTGATGCGGGCATGACGGGAATCCTCCCAGAGACCGGGCTGCCGGACGCACTCTATCTATCAGGCAGGGTCCCTGATAGTTTGCGCGGGTGCCGAGGACGGTACAGCGGACGACTCCCCGGGGAGGGACCGAAGATGGGTGACGTGAGCCGGCCGGCCGGCGAGGTCAGGCGCGCCCGGTACGCCGTGGCCGCCGTGTTCGCCGTGCACGGCGCCGTGACGGGCTCCTTCGCCACCCGCGTGCCCTGGATTCAGGACCATGCCGGGCTCAGCGCGGGCCAGCTCGGGTTCGCGCTCGCCTTCACCGCGCTCGGTGCCTCGGTCGCGATGCCGCTGGCGGGCCGGATCAGCCACCGCTTCGGCAGCCGTACCGCCCTGCGCGGGCTGCTCGCGCTGTGGACCCTCTCGCTGGTGCTGCCCTCGCTGGCACCGAACCTGCTGACGCTGTGCCTGGGGATGTTCGCCTACGGCGCCGCCTCCGGCACGGCGGACGTGGTGATGAACGCGCTCGGGGTGGAGGTCGAGCGACTGCTCGGCAAGTCGATCATGTCGGGCCTGCACGGCATGTGGAGCACGGGCGCGCTGATCGGTTCGGCGGCGGGCACGCTCGCCGCCCACCTGGGCTCGGACGCCCGGCTGCACCATCTCCTGGCCGCCGCCGTGCTCACCGTGCTGGGCCAACTGGCCTGCGCCTGGGTGCTGGACGTGCAGGCCGCCGAGGACGAGGAGCCGCCGCCGAGGTTCGCGCTGCCACCGCGCTCGGCCCTGCTGATCGGCGCGGTCGGCTTCTGCGCGGTGTTCGCGGAAGGGGCCAGCATGGACTGGTCGGCGGTGTTCCTGCGGGACCGGCTGGACGGCTCGCCGGGCGTGGCGGCCGCGACCACGACCGGGTTCATGCTGACCATGGCCGTCGCCCGGATCGCCGGGGACGCGGTGGTGAACCGGTTCGGGGCGGTCCGCACGGTCCGGACGGGCGGCCTGCTCGCCGGGGTGGGCGGCCTGCTGGTGGTCCTCGCGGACCGGCCCCCGCTGGCCATGACGGGCTTCGCGCTGATGGGGCTCGGCATCGCGGTGGTCGTCCCGTTGTGCTTCGCGGCGGCCGGGCACTCGGGTCCCAACCCGAGCCAGGCCATCGCGGGCGTCGCCACCATCACCTACACCTCGGGGCTGGTCGCGCCGAGCCTGATCGGCGGGGTGGCGCAGGCGACCAGCCTGACCGTGTCGTTCGTCGTGGTGACCGTGCTGGCCTGCGCCCTGGCCGGGTTCGCGGGCGTGCTGCGCACCGCCGAGCGCGGCGGCACCGAGGTCAGCCGGCAGGCCGCAGCAGTTCCCGGCCCGCCTGCCTGAACCCCTCGCTCCAGGGCGCGGGCCGCAGCGTGCCCGCGTCCAGCCGGACCAGGACGCGGGTGCCGCGCGCGTAGGTGGTGGCACCGTCGGCCGAGCAGAGCCGGAACCCGTAGGTGAGGGATGTGGTGCCGAGCCGTTCCAGCCAGAGGTGGACGGCGTAGGTGCCGGGGCGGGTGACGGGCGCCTCATAACCGATGACGAGTTCGCGCACCGCGTTGCAGGCGTCGCCCGCCGCCGCCCAGTCGCCGTCGAACCGTATTCCGTGGCCGTTCCACAGCTCGGTCCAGGCGCGCTCGACCAGCAGCGGGCAGCGGGCGTTGTGCAGGAGTCCGAGGGCGTCCAGATCGTCGAAGTGCACGGCGACGGGCACCAGTTGGCCGTACGGGACGACGGGGGCTGTCGGGGCTTCGGCGGTCATGGGCAGCACTCCTGGACGTGACGGACGTGACGGACGGGGCAGACGGGCAGGGCAGGGCGGGGCGCGTCCCCGGACACCGACATACTAAGCGACCGCTCAGGACCACTGGAGGGCAACTCCCCTGGTCAGGCCGGGCTCACCGGACACCGGTTCCCGGCGCACGAGAGGCACCGCGGGCGCCAAGCGCCCTTCCGTACCCCTGACAATGGTGCGGACCCTCGTCGGTACAGAGAAAGCGAAACCCCACCATGGACCTCGGCGTGCGCTGGAAGCTGCACGGTGACGGGAAGTCCCCCGCCCCCGGAGCGGTGGTACGCCCCGACGAACGGCTGACCTGGCCGCGCACGGTGGGCCTGGGCGCCCAGCATGTCGTGGCGATGTTCGGCGCCTCCTTCGTCGCCCCCGTCCTCATGGGCCTGGACCCCAACCTGGCGATCATGATGTCGGGTGTGGCGACGGTGATCTTCCTGCTCGCCACGCGCGGCCGGGTCCCCAGCTACCTGGGCTGCTCGCTGTCCTTCGTGGGTGTCGCCGCCGTGATCCGCGCGGACGGCGGCAGCAGCGCGACGGTGACCGGCGCGATCCTCGTGGTCGGCGTGGTGCTGTTCCTGGTGGGTCTCGCGGTGCGGAAGTTCGGCGCGCGGATCATCCACGCCGCGATGCCGCCGATCGTCACGGGCGCCGTGGTCATGCTGATCGGCTTCAACCTGGCCCCGGTGACCGCCACGACGTACTGGCCGCAGGACCAGTGGACGGCGCTGCTGGTGATGCTGTTCACGGGTCTGGCCGTGGTCTGCCTGCGCGGCTTCTGGTCGCGTATCGCCATCTTCCTGGGCCTGGTCTTCGGCTATCTCATCTCCTGGATCTTCGACCTGACCTTCGGCAGGATCCACTCGGCGGACGCGAGCGGCAAGGTCACCGACCACTGGCGCCTGGACCTGTCCGGTGTCTCCAAGGCGGACTGGACCGGGCTGCCCACCTTCCACGGGCCGTCCTTCCAGTGGTCGGCGATCCTGGTCGCGCTGCCCGTGGTGATCGCGCTGGTCGCCGAGAACGCGGGCCACGTCAAGGCGGTCGGCGAGATGACCGGCGAGTCTCTGGACGACAGGCTCGGCACCGCGATCTCGGCGGACGGCGTCGCCTCGGTGCTGTCCACCGCGGTCGGCGGGCCGCCCAACACCACCTACTCCGAGAACATCGGCGTGATGGCCGCTACCCGCGTCTACTCCACGGCCGCCTACTGGGCCGCCGCCTGCTTCGCCCTGCTGTTCGGCGTCTGCCCCAAGTTCGGCGCGGTGGTGGCCGCCATCCCCGGCGGCGTCCTCGGCGGCATCACCGTCATCCTGTACGGCATGATCGGTCTGCTCGGCGCGCAGATCTGGCTGCACGGCGAGGTGGACCTGCGCAATCCGCTGAACCTGGTCCCGGCGGCCGCGGGCATCATCATCGGCGTCGGCAACGTCACCATGAAGTTCACCGACACCTTCTCGCTGAGTGGCATCGCGCTGGGCACCCTGGTCGTCATCACCGGCTACCACACCCTGCGCGCCTTCGCCCCGGCCCACCTGAAGACGCGGGAACCGCTGCTGGACGAGGGCACGTCGCAGTACGACGAGCCGGCGGACGGCCCCGGCAAGCCGTAGCGGCACCCGTACCGGCCCGGCGTTCGCTCGTTCCGGCGAAGCCCCGGGCCGGTCGGCCCGCCGCCCGGTGCGCGGCTGCCACCCTTCCCCCATGGCGCCGCCGCGATACTCCACCGCCCCCGTCGACGCCGTCCTGTCCCGGATGCGCGCGCTCGACGCGGAGCTGCCGGGGCGGGACGGGGTCGCCGTGTTCAACCGGGTCTACCTCACCGTCACCGAGGAGGTGGACCGGCGGATGGACGCCGGGGAGTTCGCGGACCCGTGCGCGGCGGCCGCGCTGGACGCCCGGTTCGCCGAGCGGTACCTCGCGGCCGTGGACGCGGTCGCGAAGGACCGCCGTCCGCCCGCCTGCTGGCGCCCGCTGTTCCAGCTGCGCCGCCATCCCGGCGTCCGGCCGCTGCAGTTCGCGCTGGCCGGCGTCAACGCGCACATCGGGCACGATCTGGCGCTCGCCGTGGTCGACACCTGCGAGGCGCTGGGGTGCGCCCCGGCCGAGCTGGAGGACGAGTTCGACCGGGTCGGCGAACTGCTGGCCGCGCTGGAGGAGCGCATCCGCGAGGATCTGATGCCGGGTCCCGACCTGCTCCAGCTCGCGGACCCGATCACCCATCTGCTGGGCGCGTGGAGCCTGGAGCGGGCCCGCGACGCCACCTGGTCGGCGGCCCGGGTGCTGTGGGCGCTGCGCCGCTGCGGCGACATGGCCGAGGAGTTCACCGACCGGCTGGACACGGCGGTCGGCTTCGCGGGCCGGATGCTGCTCACCCCACTCGGGGAACTCGGGAAACTCGGGGAACTCGGGGACCTCCGGGCCTGAGGTGGCCTGAGGTGGCCTGAAGTCACTCCATCGGGTGACTTCAGGAACAGCCGGGCGAGGGCCGCGCGTTGAGGGGGCATCCCGACGCGAAGGAGCACCGGTATGACGACCAGGCTTGGCCTCGGCCTTCCCCAGACGCGCCAGTACGACCTCGGCAGGGACGTGCCCGACGTGGCGCGCGCCGCCGAGGAGATCGGCTACGACAGCCTGTGGGTCTTCGAGCGGGCCCTGGTCCCGGAGCCCGCCACCCAGGGGCTGTACGGCATACCGGGGCTGCCCTGGCCGGACGCGTACCGGGGCGTGGCCGACCCGCTGCTCACCCTCACCCTGGCCGCGACCGCGACCTCACGGGCCGAGCTGGGCTCCAGCGTGCTGGTGGCCCCGCTGCACCTGCCGTTCCAGCTCGCCAAGTCCCTGGCCACGCTGGACGTGGTGAGCGGCGGCCGGGTCATCGCGGGGTTCGGCACGGGCTGGTCGCTGGACGAGTACGCGGCTTCGGGGGTGCTCCCCTTCGAGGAGCGCGGCGCCGCGCTGGACGAGGTGATCGCGGTGTGCCGGGCGGTGTGGGGTCCCGATCCGGTCGTCCATCACGGCAAGACCACCGACATCGCCTCCGCGATCGTCGGACCGAAACCGGTGCGGCCCGTCCCGGTCCTGCTGGCGGCGACGAACCGGCGGGCGATGCGGCGGCTGGTGGACCGGGCCGACGGCTGGCTGCCGGGCGCCTACGGTCCGGAGCAGCTCACCGCCCAGTGGCGCGACCTGAGCGAACTGGCCGAGGAACGCGGCCGTACGGACCCGGTCCGCACGGTCGTCCGGGTGAACGCGCGCGTGACCCCCGAGCCGCGTACCGGCGCGGACCGTCCGCTGTTCGAGGGGGACACCGACCAGATCGTGGCCGACATCGCGGCGCACACCGGGATCGTCCCGGACGCGGAGATACTCCTCGACTTCCAGAGCGAGGCGCGGGACGCGGCCGAGCTGAAGGACACCGCCGCCGAGCTGTACGAGAAGGCGCGCGCGGCCGGGATCTGAGCCCCCGGCCGCACCCGCTCCGGCTCAGTCCTCGGGGAGTTCGACGGGCGCGATCTCGTCGTACACGTCGCCGGGGCCCGGGTTGGTCGGGTCGGTCTCGCCGCCGAAGTGCCGCATGACGCCCCAGACCGCGTTCAGCGCGGTCTGGACCGCGCCCTCGGCCCAGCCGGCCGTCCAGGAGATGTCGTCACCGGCGAGGAAGACGCCCCGCTTGTCCTCGGGCAGCCGGTCCTGCATGAAATGGGTGAACAGGCGGCGCTGGTAGCGGTAGTGGCCGGGCAGGTTGGCCTTGAACGCGCCCATGAAGTAGGGCTCGTTCTCCCAGGAGACGGTCACCGGGTTGCCGATGATGTGCTTCCGGATGTCGACCTTCGGGTAGATCTCGCCGAGCGACTTCAGCATGACCTCCATCCGCTCCTGCCCGGACAGCGGCAGCCACTTCAGGCTGTCGTCGCACCAGGTGTAGGAGAGGCAGATGACGGCCGGCTTGTCCGGGCCCTCGTCCAGCAGATAGGTGCCGCGCGTCATGCGGTCGGTGAGCGTCATCGACATGACGTCCCGGCCGGTCGGGTTCCCCCTGTCGTCGACGGCCTTGTCCAGCCAGAACGGCCGGTCCACCGGCACGAAGAGCTTGGAGGACTCCATGTAGTGGGTGCGCTCGATCGCGGTCCAGTGGTCGATCGGGAAGAGCGAGTCGTCACAGGCGATCTTGGAGAGCAGCATCCAGGACTGGGCGGTGAAGATGGCCGCCCGGTAGGTGCGGATGTCGCCGTTCGCGTCGGTGACCGTGATCCGGTTGCCGGAGGTGCGGTTCAGCCGGGTCACGGCCGGCCGGGGCTCGCCGTTCATGTGCAGCGAGGCCAGCGAGGTGCCGTGGGGCCAGTGGACGGTCTTCTCCGGCTCGCGCTCCCACAGGCGCAGCGGAAGCTGCTGGGAGCCGCCTACGATGCCCTGGTGGTGGTCGTCGGCCTCGGTGTAGACGACGCGCAGGATCTCCAGGATGGAGTTGGGGAAGTCGGTGTCCCAGCCGCCGGTGCCGAAGCCGACCTGGCCGAAGATCTCGCGGTGCCGGAAGGACTTGAACGCCTCGGAGTCGCAGAGGAAGCCGTAGAAGGTCTGGTTGTCGAGCTTCTCGACCAGCTTCGCCCAGATCTCCCGGATGCGCGGCACGTCCCGCTCGCGCATGGCCCGGTTCATGTCGGAGAAGTCGGCGCCCTCCTCCAGGCACTTGTTCCACGCGGCGGCGACATCCCGGTAGACCTGCGGCAGGTCGTCGACGGTCTCCGCGTAGTGCGACTCGCCCTTGAGGTCCACCACGGTCGACGGGGTGCCCTCGGCCAGCGGGTTCGGGAAGGGCCGGGTGTGCAGGCCGACGAGGTCGATGTAGTGCTGGAGGGCCGTGGAGGACGGCGGGAAGCGCATCGCGCCCATCTCGGCGGTCAGCGACTCGTCGCAGCCCTCGAACCCGACCGTGCGCAGCCGGCCGCCGAGCTGGTCGGCCTCGTAGACGACGGGCCTCAGCCCCATCTTCATCAGCTCGTACGCGGCGACGATGCCGGACAGCCCGCCGCCGATGACGGCGACCTCGGTGCCGTGCTCGGTCGCCGGTATCTGGCCGAGCCCCGCCGGGTGGGCGAGGAAGTCGTCGTAGGCGTAGGGGAAGTCCGGGCCGAACATGGTGATCGGCGGCTGCAGCTCGTCGGCGTGCTCGACGGCGTTGGGCACCGTGGACGTCATGGGGTACGGACTCCTAGCGCGGAAGAACTGCGAAGAGGCTGACGAAGGGGGGCGGGAGGTTCAGGCGGTGAGCGAGCCGTACAGACCGGGACGGCGGTCGTTCAGGTACGGGTTGGCCTCGCGGGAGGCGGCCAGGAAGGCGGGGTCGGCGTCGGCGAACACCAGCTCGGCCGAGGAGCGCCCGGCGCGGACCCGGGCCACCCCGTCGGGCCCGGCCAGGGTGGACAGCCCGACGAACTCGAACTCCCCTTCCTGGCCGACCCGGTTGACGTAGGCCACGTACAGCTGGTTCTCGAAGGCGCGCACCGGGATCACCGACTCCGGCACGAACTGGTACGGGTGCATCTGCGCGGTCGGCACGATCAGCAGGTCGGTGCCGGCCAGCGCGTGGGCGCGGACGTTCTCCGGGAACTCGACGTCGTAGCAGATCAGCAGGCCCACGGTGAGACCGTTCAGCTCGGCCTGGACGACCTGCCGCCCGCCCGGCGTGAAGTGGTCGCGCTCGAAGCAGCCGAAGAGGTGGGTCTTGCGGTAGTTGGCGAGCCGGGCGCCCTCGGCGGAGACGAGCTGGGCGGAGTTGTACACCGTGTCGCCGTCACGCTCGGGGTAGCCGTAGACGACGGCCAGGCCGTGCCGGCCGGCGATGTCGGCGACGGCGTCGGCCGAGTCGCCGTCGGCGGGCTCCGCGAGGTGCGGGATCTGGTCGCCGATCGCGTACCCGGTCAGGAACATCTCCGGTGCGGCCAGCAGCCCGGCGCCCGCCTCGGCGGCACGCCCTGCGGCCTCGTCGAGGACCTTGAGGTTCTCGGCGACGGAACCGGGGCGGCCGGAGCTCTGGAGCAGGGCGGTGCGCATGCGTGATCCTCACCGGGAGAACGGGGGTTCGTGGGGCATCGGGAAGCCTGTTAGACGGTACGGTCGGCGCGCTCACCCGGACAAGAAGCAGCCGTTGCGCGCCGGTGCGCGGTTCATTGCGTCAGCAGGCCCTCACCCGGCGATTCATTGCGCCGCCAGGGACGCCCGCGCGGAGAAACGGCTGCGGCTCGCGCGGCCGGGTCGCGCAGACCACGGCGAAGCTCCCCGGCGCGGTCAGCGCGAGGGCGATGAAGCGGGCGCGCACGGCCGGCGCCTGGCAGGACCGACGGCATGCCGCGCGTCCTCGGGGGTCCTGGCGGTCAGCCCGGCGCGCCCGAGGAGAAGCGCCGCAGCAGGGGCGAGAGCACCAGCACCGACTTGGTCCGCTCCACGAACGGCTCCCCGGCGATGCGCTCCAGGACCCGCTCGAAGTGCCGCATGTCGGAGGCGAAGACCTGGGCGATGGCGTCCGCGTCCCCCGTGACGGTGGAGGCGGCCACCACCTCCTGGTACCGCTCCAGACCGCGCAGGATGGTCTCCGGCGAGGTGTTGCTGCGGCAGTAGATCTCGATGTACCCCTCGGTCTCCCAGCCGAGGGCCGCCGGGTCCACCCGGACGGTGAACCCGGTGATGGCTCCGGTGGCCCTGAGCCGGTCCACGCGCCGCTTCACGGCGGGCGCGGACAGGCCGACCAGTTGCCCGATGTCCGCGTAGGAGCGGCGGGCGTCCTCGGCGAGGGCGTGCACGATGCGTTCGTCGAGATCGTTCAGCACAGGGGGTGGTTCACTTCGTCGGTCCGGTCACTTCTCCTACGAAGTAGAACACGAGCCCCGCCCGTCCCCGCACCTGGAGAGCGCCCAGGTCGCGGGCGTGCGCGGGGTCAGCTCCAGCTGGCGTGCAGGGGCATGCCCTCGGCGTACCCGGCCGCGCTCTGGATGCCGACGACGGCCTTCCGCGCGAACTCCTCCAGCGAGCCGGCACCCGCGTAGGTGCAGGAGGAGCGGACGCCCGCGATGATCGAGTCGACCAGGTCCTCCACGCCCGGCCGGGCCGGGTCGAGGAACATGCGGGAGGTGGAGATGCCCTCCTCGAAGAGCCCCTTGCGGGCCCGGTCGTACGAGGACTCCTCGGAGGTGCGGTTGCGCACCGCGCGGGCCGAGGCCATGCCGAACGACTCCTTGTACAGGCGGCCGCCGGCGTCCTGCTGGAGGTCGCCGGGCGACTCGTAGGTGCCCGCGAACCAGGAGCCGACCATGACGTTGGAGGCACCGGCCGCGAGGGCCATGGCCACGTCGCGCGGGTGGCGGACGCCGCCGTCGGCCCACACGTGCTTGCCGTGCTTCTTGGCCTCGGCCGCGCACTCCAGCACGGCGGAGAACTGCGGACGGCCCACGCCGGTCATCATCCGGGTGGTGCACATCGCGCCCGGTCCGACCCCCACCTTGATGATGTCGGCGCCCGCCTCGATCAGATCGCGGACGCCTTCGGCGGAGACGATGTTGCCGGCGACGATCGGCACCTGGGGGTCGAGGGCGCGCACGGTGCGGACCGCGCTGATCATCGACTCCTGGTGGCCGTGCGCGGTGTCGATGACGAGGGTGTCCACGCCCGCGTCGAGCAGCTGCTTGGCCTTGCCCGCCACGTCGCCGTTGATGCCCACGGCCGCCGCGACGCGCAGCCTGCCGTCGGCGTCCACGGCCGGGGTGTACAGGGTGGCGCGCAGGGCGCCCTTGCGGGTGAGGATGCCCGCGAGCCGGCCCTCGGCGTCGACGGCCGGGGCGTAGCGGCGGTTGGCCGCATCGAGGGTGTGGAACGCCTCGCGCGGGTCGATGCCGGCGTCGAGCAGCAGCAGGTCGCGGGACATGACCACTTCGAGCTGGGTGAAGCGGTCGACGCCGCTGAGGTCCTGGTCGGTGACGACGCCGACGGGACGGTAGTCGCCGTCCACGACGACCCCGGCGTTGTGCGCCCGCTTGGGCAGCAGGGCCAGCGCGTCGGCGACGGTCTGGTGCGGGGAGAGCACGATCGGAGTGTCCAGCACCAGGTGCCGGCTCTTGACCCAGCCGACGACCTCGGTGACGACGTCGATGGGAATGTCCTGCGGGATGACCACCAGGCCACCGCGCCGGGCCATCGTCTCGGCCATCCGGCGCCCCGCGACGGCGGTCATGTTGGCGACGACCAGCGGAATGGTGGTGCCGGTGCCGTCGGGGGAGCCGAGGTCCACCGCCTGCCGCGAGCCGACCGCGGAGCGGCCCGGCACCATGAAGACGTCGTCGTACGTCAGGTCGTAGGCGGGCTGGATGTCATTGAGGAAACGCACGTGCCGCACATCCCGGTCGATCAGAGGTGACCCCCTGACGGGTGCGCCAGGGGGAAAGAAGCACGTACTTCATTGTCCCATGCCGGCGCCCTGGTCATGCCCCCGCCGAACCTCCAGGGGCACCGGGTCACAGCTCGGAGGTTCCTCCAAGAGCGAGCATCACGTCGAGGAACGAGGTGCGGTCGACCGCCTCGGAGAACACGTCCCGCGCGATGCGCCAGTCGCCGGGATTCCACTCGGCGAGCGGCTCCCAGTTGCGCACGACGACCAGCAGACCCCGCTCGATGGCGGCCGGGGGCCAGGCGGTGGTGTCGGAGAGGGAGTCCAGCAGGGCGTCCCAGTTGCGGCCGAACCAGTCGGGCAGGTTCAGCGTGTTCGCCACGCGGTCCATCAGTCCGGCCTTGTCGCGGACCCCCTTCAGGTCGAGGGTGACCGCGTACCGGTCGACCAGGTCTTCGCTCATCTCAGCACCGCCCGGAACGAGTTGTAGTGATCATCGGTGTAGTAGAACTCCCCGGCGTCCCCGGTGACCATGCGCCGGGCGCCCCGGCCGCCGGCTCCGGGGGTGGGCACGGTGTACTCGTGGTAGTAGCCGCGCTGGTGCCTGGGGAGATGCCCTTCGAAGTTCCCGAAGACGATCCCGTCCCGTGCGTACGGGTAGGGGCCGCCCTTGTCGATGAGGGCGAGGGTCCGCCGGGCTTCGGCGGGCAGCCGGGACTCGGGGACGGTGGCCGTGCCCCGGGCCCAGGACGGGGCAGAGGCGGCGGGACTGGCCGCGCGGGAGGCGGCCGGCGGCTCGGCGGCCGTGTCCGGACCGGCGCAGCCGGCCAGCAGGACACCGAGGACGGCCGGCACGACGGCGAGGAGACACACCCGGCCGCTGCTTCTCTTCAGGATCTGGTGGACGAACCGCGACAGCATGCCGCAGATGCTGCCACGGCCCGCCCGCCGTGGCAGCGTTCCGCCGGATTTCGGACGCCCTCACACCCCGTCGGGGTCGGCGCGGCTGAGCGCGGGCTTCGGGGTGGGGCCCGCGGTGAGCAGGCAGTCCGCGGCCGAGGTGTCCGTCACCAGGCTGGTGACCAGCCCGGAGCGCAGCACCGCGTCGATCGCCGGCGCCTTGCGCGCCCCGCCCGCGATGGCCACGACCTCCGGGATACGGCGCAGCTGGTCGGTCTTGACCGTGATGCACCGCTCCCCCAGGTCGCGTCCGATGCGGCGGCCGTCGGCGTCGAAGAGGTGCGCGGACATCTCGGCGGCGACACCGAGCGAGGCGTAGTGCGCGCGCTCCTCGTCGCTGAGCATGTCGTGCACCGTGGAGATGCCCGCTTCCCAGGAGCCGATGGACACGCAGGCGACCGTGACCTTGTCGAAGTACTCGAAGGCGCGGGCGATGCCGGTCTGGTTGCGCAGGGCGGCGGCCGTGGCCTCGTCCGGCAGCAGCATCGGCGCGTAGATGGGATGCGCGTCGCCGCCGGACACCTGGGCGGCACGGCGGACGGCCTCGACCGAGCCGCGCTCCGCCGTCCCCGCGTCGTACACACCCGTCAGCTGCACCACCGTGCACGGCGGCAGGCGGTCGAGCGCGGCCGCCATGTGGATGGTGGAGCGGCCCCAGGCGAGGCCGAGGACATCGCCCTCGTCGACGAGTTCGCCGAGCAGGTCGGCGGCGACCTCGCCCAGGTTCTCCGGGTCGGGGGTCTCCTCGGCGTCGGCCGGGGACTCGACCACGACGGCGTGTCTGAGGCCGTACCTGGCGCGGAGCGCGTCGGAGCGCTCGGCGTCCAGCTCGGCCGGGACGCGGATCTCGATGCGCACGAGATCCCGTTCGAGGGCGGTCTCCAGCACCCGGGCCACCTTGAAACGGCTGACGCCGAACTCCTCCGCGATCTGGATCTTGGACTTGCCCTCCAGGTAGAAGCGGCGGGCCATGGCCGCCGCCTGGACCAGCTCAGCGGGTCCCATCCGCATGGCTGACCGGCCCGCCGACATACCCGACACGGCGATCTCCTCACTGCTGTACACACTCTGGATTCGCCGTTCATCCTCGCAGATCCGGCGCCGCGGATCCGCCCTGATGGGCGGCCTTCTCTCAACCGTTCACCTACGTGTGGCTCAGTGGCCGCACGCCCGGGACGAATCGGCGATCACCCGGTCCGCCCGCGCACGCAGCGCGCGCACCGCCTCGGCCGGGTCCTCGGCCCCGTACACCGCCGATCCGGCCACGAAGACGTCCGCTCCGGCCTCCGCGCACCGCTCGATCGTCTCGGCCGAGACACCCCCGTCGACCTGCAGCCACAGCTGCAGACCGTGCTTGGCGATCATCTCGCGGGTGCGGCGGATCTTGGGCAGCGTGATGTCGAGGAACGCCTGCCCGCCGAAGCCCGGCTCGACCGTCATGATCAGGAGCATGTCCAGCTCGGGCAGCATGTCCTCGTACGACTCGATCGGCGTCGCGGGCTTGAGGGCCATGGCGGCGCGGGCGCCCTTGGCGCGGATCTCGCGGGCGAGCCGGACCGGGGCGTGGGCGGCCTCCACGTGGAAGGTCACCGAGGAGGCGCCGGCCTCGACGTACCGCGGGGCCCAGCGGTCGGGGTCCTCGATCATCAGGTGGCAGTCCAGCGGGATGTCCGTGGCGCGGGCCAGGGACTCGACGACGGGGGTGCCGAGCGTGAGGTTCGGGACGAAGTGGTTGTCCATGACGTCGACATGGAGCCAGTCCGCACCCTCGACCGCCTTCGCCTCGTCGGCGAGGCGGGCGAAGTCTGCGGACAGGATGCTGGGGTTGATCTGCGCGGCCATGCCCCAAGCCTGCCATGCCCCTGCGGGGGGTGCGGCGTCGGGCCGTCGGAGGTGCGGTCGTTCTTCGGGTGCCGGCCGTGGGGGTCGTGCGCGCGGTTCCCCGCGACCCTGGGCGGGCCGGCCCCCGGCGGAGTTTCGAGGCCGCGCGGGATCGGGGTCGGGCCGTCCGGCGAACCCGCTTCAGGCCGTGCGGCGGATCAGGGCGAGGTACATCGCGTCCGTGCCGTGGATGTGGGGCCAGAGCTGGATGTCGGGGCCCTCGCCGAGGCCGGGGACGCCGGGGAGGAGGGGGCGGGCGTCGATGAGTTCGGCGTCGGGGTGCTGCTTGAGGAGGTCGGCGACCACGGCGCGGGTCTCGGCGAGGTGCGGGGAGCAGGTCGCGTAGCCGACGACTCCGCCGACGCGGACGGAGTCCAGGGCGGTGCGGAGCAGGGCGCGCTGGAGCGGGGCGAAGCTGTCCAGGTCCTCGGGGCGGCGGCGCCAGCGGGCCTCGGGGCGGCGGCGCAGCGCGCCCAGCCCGGTGCAGGGGACGTCCATCAGGACGCGGTCGAAGGTGCCCGGGTTCCACGGCGGACGGGTGCCGTCGGCGGTGATCACCTGGTACGGGCCGGGGTTGCCGGCCAGCGCCCTGGCCACCAGGCCCGCGCGGTGCGGCTGCTTCTCGGCGGCGACCAGGGTGGCACCGCGCTGGGCGGCCAGGGCGGCCAGCAGCGCGGCCTTGCCGCCGGGGCCGGCACAGCCGTCGAGCCACTTCTCGTCGGGGCCGTCCAGCGGCGCTTCGGCGAGCGCGAGGGCGACGAGCTGGCTGCCCTCGTCCTGCACCCCGGCCCGCCCCTCGCGCACGGCCTCCACCGCGCCCGGTTCGCCGCCCTCGGTGAGCCGCACCGCGTACGGCGACCAGTCGCCGGCCACGGCGGCGTCCTCGGTCAGCAGCTCCTCGGGGGTGGACCGGCCGGGCCGCGCGACGAGGGTGACCTCGGGCCGCTCGTTGTCCGCCGCGAGCAGTTCCTCGATACCCGCGCGGCCGCCGCCGAGGGAGTCCCACAGCGCGGAGACGACCCAGCGGGGGTGGGAGTGCACGACGGCGAGATGGTCCTCGGGGTCCTCGTCGTAGGGCGGCGCGACCCGCTCCAGCCAGCCGTCCAGATCGTGCTGGGCGATCTTGCGCAGCACGGCGTTGACGAACTTGGCCCGCCCGTCGCCGAGCACCACGCGGGCCAGCTCGACCGAGGCCGACACTGCGGCGTGGGTAGGGATGCGTGTCCCGAGCAACTGGTGCGCGCCCAGGCTCAGTACGTCGAGCACCGGCGGGTCCACCTCGCGCAGCGGCCGGTCGACGCACTGGGCGATGATCGCGTCGTAGGTGCCCTGGCGGCGCAGTGTGCCGTAGACCAGCTCGGTGGCGAGGGCCGCGTCCCGCGCGTCGAAGTCGCCCTTCTCCCGGGCCTTGCGCAGCAGCGGCGGCAGCACGAGGTTGGCGTAGGCGTCCCGTTCGTCCACCGCGCGCAGCGCGTCGAAGGCGAGGACGCGGACGGGGTCCTTCTGGGGGCGCCGGTAGGGCTTGGCGGGCCGGTGCGGCCGACGGGACTGCTCGCTCACGAGAAAGGTGCTCCGGATGTGCTCAAGGGGGGTGCGGTCACCAGCGTACGTCGGCGGACCGTCACCCCCCACTGGCGGGGTGTCAGCCGCCGAGCGTCTCGCCCGCGCCGATCCGCGCCCCGCGCGCCCAGTCCGCGGCCCGCATCGGCTTCTTGCCCTGGGCCTGCACCCACAGCAGCTCCACGGCGTACGAGCCGGTGCCCACGTGCACGCTGTTCTTGCCGACGGCGAGCTGTCCGGGCGCGAGGTCGGTGCGCTCGGGCACGGGCCTGGCCTGGACCAGCTTGAGCCGCTCGCCCCGGAACACGGTCCACGCACCGGGGGCGGGCGTGCAGCCGCGCACCACCCGGTCGACCCGCAGCGCCGGCGCCGGCCAGTCGACCCGGGCGTCCTCGACCGTGATCTTCGGCGCGAGGGTGATGCCCTCGGCGGGCTGCGGTACGGCCTTCAGGGTGCCGTCCTCGATGCCGTCCATGGTGGCCGCGAGCAGCCCGGACCCGGCGAAGGCGAGCCGGGTGAGCAGGTCGCCGCTGGTGTCGGTGGGGCGGATCTCCTCGGTGACGGTGCCGTACACCGGGCCGGAGTCCAGGCCCTCCTCGATGAGGAAGGTGGCGGCGCCGGTGATCTCGTCGCCCGACATGATCGAGTGCTGTACGGGCGCGGCTCCACGCCAGGCGGGCAGCAGCGAGAAGTGCAGGTTGACCCAGCCGTGGGCGGGGACGTCGAGGGCGACGCGGGGCAGCAGGGCGCCGTAGGCGACGACCGGGCAGCAGTCCGGGCCGATCTCCCTCAGCCGCTCCAGGAAGGCGGGGTCGCGCGGGGTGGCCGGCCTCAGCACCTCGATACCGGCCTCCTGGGCCCGCTCGGCCACGGGTGAGGCGACCAGCCTGCGGCCCCGCCCGGCGGGCGCGTCGGGCCGGGTGACGACGGCGGCCACCTCGTGCCGCCCGGAGGCGATCAGAGCGTCCAGAGCGGGAACGGCGACCTCGGGGGTACCGGCGAAGACGAGCTTCATGGGCGGGATCGAGCCTCTCGATCGACGGCGGACGGGCAGCGGACAAGTCTATGACCGCGCGCACCCGTCATGACGCCGAGGGCACCGAGGGCACCGAGGGCACCGAGGTCGCCGAGGGGACCGTGGGCGCCGTGGGCGATCAACCCGCACAGGTCGTCCGGCCTCCCGCCGACAGCGAACGGGTGGTGCGCGGGTGGGAGAGCCCGGCGTACAGACACACCCCGCGCGCCCCACCCCGTGACCAGCGGAGCGTCCACGCGTTGGTCAAGAGAGAGTTGACCAACGCCCACTTCCTGTCAACGCCGGTTCGAGAGGCTTGTCCATGGCCGACCACGCAACCCACGACGCCCAGGCCCGTGCCAGCCTGCACTTGCTGGTGCGGGACATCGAGCGGGTCCGCCGGCAGGTGGACGCACTGCGCACCCTCACCGCCCAGCTCGGCAACGTCTACCGACCCCGCCGCTCCGGCCCGTCCACCGGCTTCGTCGTCTACGGACGCGCCCCCGCCCCGACGGTCCGCCTCGCCCAGGAACTCCGGGACAGCGTCGAGACCCTGGTGACGGCGGCCGTGGACTTCGACCGCTCGCTCGGCTTCTCGTGGGACGCGGTGGGTTCCGCGCTCGGCGTCACCAAGCAGGCCGTGCACCGCCGTTACGGCGCCCGCCGGGCCGCCGCCCAGGCCGCGGCCGAGGCCGAGCGGGGCGGCGAGCCCTCGGGCACCCGCACCATCGACACCGGGATGCCGGCCGTCCCGGCGGCCCGCTCCATGCCGACCCAGCCGACCTCGGGCAGCCCCACCCTCCGCGACGACCCGAGGCCCCCCGCCTTCCCAGGCCCCCGCAGCGGCTGACCGGGTCCCGGCCCTCGCCCTCCCGGCAACCGCCCGCGAGGCTCACCCGATGTCCGGCGGGTCGATCCGCACCCGGACCGGCTCCGCGCTCCCGCGGGCCGTCCGGGCCGCCTGGGCCGTCTTGAGGGCGGCGGCCAGCGCGGAGCCGCTGCCGGGCGGTACCCGGACCAGCGCGCGTTCCCACTGCTCCCCCGGCGGTGGCGCACCGGGCCGGCGCGGGCGGCCGGGCAGGGTCGGAGGCAGCGGCACCGGACCCAGCACCTCGGCGTCCGCCGGCATCTCGACGGCGGCCAGGAACTCGGCGACCGCCCCGGGAGTCCCGGACACCGCCGCCATGCGCGACACCGGGGGAAAGCCCAGTTCGGCCCGCTCCGCCAGCTCGCGCACCGCGAACCCGACGGGGTCCCACCGCACCAGCGCCTGCACCGGCCGCAGTGTCGGCTCGGCCACCACCACCACGGTCCCCCGCTCCCCCTGCGGCCGGACCAGCGCGGCCGCCCCGGTCCACCGGCGCAGCGCGTCCTCGCCGGAGCGCAGGTCGGGCCGGGCGAGCATGGCCCAGCCGTCCAGCAGCAGCGCGGCCGCGTAGCCGCCCTCGGCGACCGGCTCGGCGCCCGGTGTGCTGACGACCAGCGCGGGCGCGTCCGGCACGGTGTCGAGGACATGCTCGCGGCCGGAGGTGCGGACGGGGACGGCGGGGAAGGCGCGCCCGAGTTCCTCGGCGGTACGGCGGGCGCCGACCACCTGCGCGCGCAGCCGGAAGCCGCCGCACTCGGGGCAGTGCCAGGAGTGCTCCTCCCGGCCGCACCACTCGCAGCGCAGCGCCCCGGCGTCCCGCGCCTGGAGCGGCCCGGCGCAGTGCGCGCAGCGCGCGGGCGCCCGGCACTGGGCGCAGGCCAGCCGGGGCACGTATCCGCGCCGGGGCACCTGCACCAGCACCGGGCCGGTCTTCAGCCCCTCCCGGACGGCCTGCCAGGCGATGCTGGGCAGTCGGGCGGCGCGGGCGGCCTCGTCCCGGGCGAGGTCGGTGTCACCCACGGTCCGTACCAGCGGGGCGGCCCGGCGGACCTGGTCGCGGCCGGCGGTCAACGGGCGCGCCCAGCCGCTCTCGACGAGCTGGGCGGCCTCCACCGTGCAGCTCCAACCGCCCACCAGGAAAGCGCACTTGTCGAGCGAGGCGCGCAGCAGCAGGACGTCGCGGGCATGCGGCTGGGGGGCGTGCTGTTCGCTGTGGCTGTCGTCGCCGTCGTCCCAGATGACCACGAGGCCCAGGTCCCGTACGGGCGCGAACATGGCGGCCCGGGTGCCCACCACCGCCCGGACCGAGCCGCGGCGGACCGCGAGCCACTGCGCGTACCGCTTCTCGGGGCCGGCGTCGGCGGTGAGCAGCGCGTGGCGGCCGTCGCCGAGCAGCGTGGTCAGCGCGGCGTCGACCCGCGCGGCGGCCCGCCCGTCGGGGACGACGACCAGCGCGCCGCGTCCCGAGGCGAGGGTGGCGGCGACGGCGCGGGCGGTCTCCTCGCTCCACCGCGGCCCCGGCAGCGCGTTCCACACCGCGCGGGGCGAACCGCCGGAGGCCAGGGCGTCGAGGAAGGCGGGACCGTGCTCGTATCGGGCCCAGGAGCCCGCGTCCGGGGCCGGGGGTGCGGGCCGGGGCTCCGGGGAGGCGCGCTTCTCCGCGCGGGCGCTGCGCGGCGGCACTGCCAGTTGCAGCACGTCGGCGAGGCTGCCCGCGTACCGGTCGGCGACGGCGCGGGCGAGGCCGAGGAGTTCCCCGCCGAGCACCGGCTCCGGGGAGACGACCGCGGCGAGAGCGGCCAGCGGGCCCGCGTAGTCGGACTCGGCGCGCCGCTCGATCAGGAAGCCGTCGATGAGGCCGCCGCCCTCGCGGCGCCCGTCGCGCACCCGGTGCCGTCCGGCGCCGAACCGCACCCGGACCCGCACGCCGGGCTGCGCGTCGGCGTCCATCTCCTCGGGCACGGCGTAGTCGAAGTAGCGGTCGAGATGGAGCACGCCCTTGTCGACGAGCACCCGGGCCACGGGCCGGTCCTGGGCGAGCGCGGCCCCTCGCCAGGTGCGGGGCCTGGCGCGGGGTACGTCGGCATCGCGCACGCTCTCCCGGATGAGCGCGAGCTGCTCCGGCGGCGGCCCCTCGGCCCCGCCGTCCCCCCGCCCGTTCTCGCTGCTCACGCTTGCATTCTTACCAAACACCACCGACAACACCGCCCGCCGAGACACCCGGAACATACCGGGGCCCGGCCGCCCCCCGGGCGGCCGGGCCCGGACAGGTTGCGGGGCAGCGGGTCGGGGCAGAC
>NZ_JBHXLV010000056.1:0-33902 GCF_042721685.1 Streptomyces sp. NPDC058459
CCCCGGGGAAGGGGAGCGGACGGCCGCTTCTTCGTGCCCGGCTCAGTGGAAGAAGTGCCGCGTGCCCGTGAAGTACATGGTCACGCCGGCCTCCTTGGCGGCCTCCACGACCTGCTCGTCCCGGATCGAGCCGCCCGGCTGCACGATGGCGCGCACCCCGGCGTCGATCAGGATCTGCGGCCCGTCCGGGAACGGGAAGAACGCGTCGGAGGCCGCGAAGGCACCCCGTGCCCGCTCCTCGCCCGCCCGCTCGACGGCGAGCTTGCAGGAGTCGACGCGGTTGACCTGGCCCATGCCGACACCGACCGAGGCGCCGTCCTTGGCGAGCAGGATCGCGTTGGACTTCACCGCGCGGCACGCCCGCCAGGCGAAGGCCAGCTCGGCCAGCTCCGCCGGGGAGAGCGCGTCGCCGCTGGCCAGCGTCCAGTGGGCCGGGTCGTCACCGTCGGCCTGGAGCCGGTCGGCCTCCTGGACCAGCACCCCGCCGTCGACCGGCTTGATCTCGACGGTGGCGGCGGGACCCTGCGGGGCCTTCAGCACCCGGATGTTCTTCTTCCGGGCGAGGGCCTCCAGCGCGCCCTCCTCGTAGTCCGGCGCCACGATGACCTCGGTGAAGATCTCCGCGACCTGCTCGGCCAGCTCCCTGCTGACCGGCCGGTTCACCGCGATGACCCCGCCGAACGCGGAGAGCGGGTCGCAGGCGTGCGCCTTGCGGTGCGCCTCCGCCACGTCCGCGCCGACCGCGATGCCGCACGGGTTGGCGTGCTTGATGATCGCCACACAGGGCTCGTCGTGGTCGTACGCGGCACGGCGGGCGGCGTCCGTGTCCGTGTAGTTGTTGTACGACATCTCCTTGCCGTGCAGCTGCTCGGCCTGTGCGAGCCCCTCGGCGCCCGGCTCGACGTACAGCGCGGCCGGCTGGTGCGGGTTCTCGCCGTAGCGCAGGGTGTGCGCGCGGTCCCAGGTGCCGCCGAGGAAGTCGGGGAACGGCGAGTCGTCCACCGGGGCGTACTCGGTGGCGAACCAGTCGGCCACGGCCACGTCGTAGGCGGCGGTGTGCCGGAACGCCTCGGCGGCCAGCCGCTTGCGGGCGGCGAGGTCGAACCCGCCCTCCTGGGCGGCGGCGGCCGCGTCGGCGTACCGCTCGGGGCTGGTCACCACGGCGACCGAGGGGTGGTTCTTGGCGGCGGCGCGGACCATGGAGGGGCCGCCGATGTCGATCTGCTCCACGCACTCGTCGGGCGAGGCGCCGGAGGCGACCGTCTCCCGGAACGGGTACAGGTTGACCACGACCAGGTCGAACGGCGTGACGCCCAGCTCGGCGAGCTGCTCGCGGTGGCTGTCCAGGCGCAGGTCGGCGAGGATGCCCGCGTGCACCTTGGGGTGCAGGGTCTTGACCCGGCCGTCCAGACACTCGGGGAAGCCGGTCAGCTCCTCCACCTTGGTGACGGGGACGCCCGCGGCGGCGATACGGCCTGCGGTGGACCCGGTGGAGACCAGCTCCACCCCGGCCTCGTGCAGCCCGCGCGCGAGGTCTTCCAGGCCGGTCTTGTCGTAGACACTGACGAGCGCCCGGCGAATGGGCCGCTTGGTGCTCTCGGCGGTGGCGGTCACGGGATAACTACCTTTCGTCCCTCAATGCGATGGCCGTTGCGGGCGAGCCGCCCCACGACCTCGACGAGCAGCCTTCGCTCGACGTCCTTGATGCGCTCGTGCAGCGCGCTCTCGTCGTCCTCGTCCCGGACCTCCACCACGCCCTGCGCGATGATCGGCCCGGTGTCGACGCCGTCGTCGACGAAGTGGACGGTGCAGCCGGTGACCTTGGCGCCGTACGCGAGCGCGTCACGAACGCCGTGGGCCCCCGGAAAGCTCGGCAGCAGGGCCGGGTGGGTGTTGACGAACCGCCCGCCGAACCGGGCCAGGAACTCCTTGCCGACGATCTTCATGAACCCGGCGGAGACCACCAGACCGGGGTCGTACGCGGCGACCGCCTCGGCGAGGGCCGCGTCCCACTCCTCCCGGCTCGCGTGGTCCCCCACCCGGCACACGAACGTCGGCAGCCCGGCGCGCTCGGCGCGGGCCAGCCCCTCGATGCCGTCGCGGTCGGCCCCCACGGCGACGATCCGCGCGCCGTACGCCTCGGCTCCGACGCGCTCGATCTCGTCCAGCAGGGCCTGAAGGTTGGTGCCGGAACCGGAGACCAGCACGACGACGCGCTCGGCCGCTGGACCGGCGGGGGTGGCGGCCACGATGGGGCCCTTTCTCGGGACGGCGGTGTGTCCGGCCGGCGTTTGTAGGGTTCTACGAATGCTTCGCGTCCCGCCATACGGGGAAGTCTACGAAGCGGCCGGCCGCCAGCAACGATACCGGCACCGCGGGCGGCCCCCACGGGACGGGGGCGTGGCCGGAAGGTAGCGTTCGCAGCGAGCCCGCTCGGGAACGCGGTCGTCGTGCGGCGCGTTCACGTGGTGGCGGCTCACGTCGGCCTTTGATTCCTCCGATTCACCCGATTCACCTGATTCACCTAGGGGAAGACGCTCCTTTGATGCCCGATCGCAGCCCGCGACTCCTCACGTTCCCGCCGCCGACCGGCCAGGAGGGCGAGCGTGGCGTTGTCCTGCTGCGGGAGCGGCCGGCGTCGTCGCCACGGCCGCCCCAGGTACCCACCGGCGGCCGCGGCGGCGACGACCGCGGCGGCGACCGCGAGGACGACAACCCGTACGCGCCCCCGCCCGAGGACCGTCCCGACCAGCCCTGGCGCCCGCGTCACCCCGAGGGCCAGGAGGGTCACGGGGGCCATGAGGGCTCCGGAGGCCACGAGGGTTCCGGGGACTCCCGCTGGGGCAGCCAGTGGAGCGACCGCCAGCCCGGCCGCGCTCCCGGCGGCTTCGGCGAGCGCCCCGGCGCCGGTCCCCAGGGCGCGGGCGGCGACGGCACGGGCAAGCAGCGCTGGGACCCGACGGACCCCGCCCAGCGCCGCGCGCGCTACGCCCTGCTGTCCGGCATGTGGGCCGTCTTCTTCGTCCTCCTCGGCTGGCCCTACGTCTCCCTCCTCCTCGGCGCCCTCGCGCTCTACTGGGGCGGCAGCTCCCTGCGGGCCAAGCCCCGCACCCCGTCCCCGGACGAACCCCGGCCCGGCACCGTCCGCCGCCCCCAGGTCACGGCGGCCGCCACCGGCGTGATCACCGCAGGACTCGCCCTCGTCCTGGTCGCCGCGGTCTTCACCGTCCAGCTCGTGTACCGCGACTACTACACGTGCGTGAACGACGCCCTGACCCAGCAGTCGAAACAGTCCTGCGACCAGCTTCTGCCGAAGAACCTGCGGGGCGTGCTGGGGTCGGCGAACTCCTAGGGGGGCGCCGCGCCCGGTTCCGGGGGCGGCTCAGGGGGCGGTTTCCGGGGCGGTCGTGTCCGGGGTGGTTTCCGGGGTCCGGGCCAGGGTTGCGGTGGGCGCGGGGGTGCGGGGCGGGGCTACCGGCTGCGGGACGCTGGGCGCCGGGGCTTCAGGTTCGGCGGGCTCGGGTTCGGGCTCGGCGGGTTCTGGGACTCGGGGTGCGGGGGTTGCCTCGGGGGTGTCCGACGGGGAGTTCGGCGGGGTGTCCGGCTCCAGGAAGTCGTAGAGGTCCTCCTCCTTCGGCTCCGGGGCGGGGTCGGGGGTCTTCGGGGGTGGCTGCGTCCCGTTCGCTCCGGCCGGCCGGGGGCGCTTCTTCGGCGGGCGGGAGTCGCGGGACGGCAGAACTCCGCCGCGGCGGAGGGTGTGCAGGCGCCACGCTCTCAGGGTGAGGGTCACCGGGGTGCCCAGGAGGAGGACCCAGAGTCCGGCCGCCGGTCCGGTCTGCCACCCGTAGGGGCCGAAGCGGGAGAGGGCCGAGGTGCCCAGCGGGCCGCCGGAGAGTTCGGCGAGGAAGGTGAGGGCCAGCGCGCATGCCAGCGCGGCCAGCATCAGGACGCCGACGCTCCGCCCGGCCGGCCAGTGCAGCCACGGCCGGGCCGGGTGCACCGCCGCCGAGGCCACGAACCGGCCCGCCGTCACCCCGGCCACGAGCGGCACCAGGGCGACCGCCCAGTTCAGCGGGGTGCCGGGACCCGCGTCGGGCACGGCCGCGAGCAGGGGGAACGGGGGCAGCAGCGGGGCCGGGTCCGAGGTGAGGGGATGCACCATGTGCCCGGCGCCGAGCGCGAAGCCGGGGCCGAGGGCGTAGGAGGCCGACCACACCGCAGCGTTGGGGATCAGCGTGATGGCGAGCAGCAGCACCGCGAACCGTCCGGTCCAGCCCTCCGTCAGCTGGGTGAAGGCCGGCCGGGCGGTGTCCCCGTGCCAGACCAGGGACGCGCCGAGCAGCAGCGCCCCGCCCCCGGTGAGCACGGCCGTGGCCGCTCCGGCCGCGCGGGCCGCCGTACCGAGCGCGTCCACCCGTACCCAGTGCGGCAGCCGGAACGAGTGGGGCGGATGCGGGCGTCCGCGCCCCGCCCAGACGCCGACCCCGGCGCCGCCGCCGACGAGCAGCGGCAGACAGACCGTCACCCAGAGCCATTCGGCCCGGGGTTCACCCCCGGACGCGTACAGCGCGGCGGCGGCGCCGACGCCGAGGTAGCCGAGGACGACCCCCGTCCACGCGGTGCGCGCGGGAACCGGCGGCGGGCCGTCGGGCTCGTCGGACGCGTCCGTGGCGTCCCGCGCCGCGCGGTAGACCAGCCACACCGGCAGCGCGAGCAGCAGCAGCGGGGTCAGCCCGACCGGCTGGGGCGCCCCGGACAGCGTCTCGGCGCGGACCAGCTCGACCCCGTGCGCCAGCAGCCACAGCGCTGCGGCGACATGCAGCGCGCCGCCGGGCCCGCTGTCGGGGTAGGGCGAACTGACCCACAGCACCATCACCAGCGCCGCGCACGCGCCGAGCCCGAGCCCGGCCGCCAGCGCACCGCCCGCCAGCGCGGGCCCGAGGCCGGGTGAACGGTCACGCATCCGTGCCCGCAGGGACGACGACATGCGACGGAGTGTCAGCTGCATCACGCCCGCCATGCTCCCAACGACACGCGCTTTCCCGGTGTAACAGGCGAACCTCCGAAGTGTCGCCCAATATATGTTTATGTGCCTTTTCACACAGAGGGGTGAGCCGTGACACGAAGTACCGCACTCTCCCTGACCCCTGATCAGGCGTTCGACGCGCTGTACGCGTTCTGCGCCCCCGCCCTGGTCCGGCAGACCTATCTGCTCACCGGGCGGCGGGAGTTGGCCCGCGAAGCGGTGGAGCGGGCGTTCCAGCTGGCCTGGCAGCGCTGGCCCGAGGTGGCCCGCGACCGGGACCCCGGCGGCTGGGTCCGGGCGACGGCGTACGAGTACGCCCTCTCCCCCTGGCACGGCTTCCGCCCCCGCTACCGCACCCCCGAGCCCCCGCCCGCCGACCCGTCCGACCGTGCCCTGCTGCACGCCCTGCTCCGGCTGCCACCCTCCTACCGCCGCACCCTCGTGCTGTACGACGGGGTCGGCCTCGACCTGCCCGAGATGGCGGCCGAGACCGAGGCGAGCACCCCGGCGGCGGCCGGTCGGCTGACCCGCGCACGGGAGGCCGTCGCCGCACAGGTCCCGGAGCTGGCCGACCCCGCCGCCCTGCACCGGCGCCTGACCGAACTCGGCGCCACCGAACGGCTGCGCGCCGAAGCGCCGAACTCGGTCCGCACCTGCGGCGAGCGCCGCAACGTCTTCTGGACCCGCGCCGCCATCGCGTTCACCGTCGCCATCATCGGCACGACCGGCCTCACCCTGCGCACCGCGCCCACGCACTACGAGGCGCCCATCGCCCCCGCCCAGGCCGTACGGGGCGTGCCCCCGGCCCCCGCCCTCGGCCCGCTGTCGAAGACCGACGCGACCCTGCGCGCCAAGCTGCGCGGCGAGTCGGGCAACGGCCCGGAACGGCTGCTGCCGTCACCCGGCTGACCCCCGGCCGCGCGAGCACAGCGGCGGGCCCGCCCCCAGGAAGGGGACGGGCCCGCCGGTGTGCTGCCTCGAAGGAGCCGAGCGTCAGGCGCTCAGGATCTCCCGCGCCAGCTTGGCCGTCTCGGTCGGCGTCTTGCCGACCTTGACGCCCGCGGCCTCCAGGGCCTCCTTCTTCGCCTGGGCGGTGCCGGACGAACCGGAGACGATCGCGCCGGCGTGGCCCATCGTCTTGCCCTCGGGCGCGGTGAAGCCCGCGACGTAGCCGACGACCGGCTTGGTCACGTTGTCCTTGATGAACGCGGCCGCGCGCTCCTCGGCGTCGCCACCGATCTCACCGATCATCACGATCAGGTCGGTGTCGGGGTCGTCCTGGAACGCGGCCAGGGCGTCGATGTGCGTGGTGCCGATGATCGGGTCGCCACCGATGCCGACGGCGGTCGAGAAGCCCAGGTCACGCAGCTCGTACATCATCTGGTACGTGAGCGTGCCGGACTTCGAGACCAGGCCGATGCGGCCCGGCTTGGTGATGTCGCCCGGGATGATGCCGACGTTCGACCGGCCCGGCGTGATGATGCCGGGGCAGTTCGGGCCGATGATCCGGGTCTTGTTGCCCTTCTTGCCCGCGTACGCCCAGAAGGCGGCCGTGTCGTGCACGGCGATGCCCTCGGTGATCACGACGGCAAGCGGGATCTCGGCGTCGATCGCCTCGACGACCGCGTCCTTGGTGAACTTCTCGGGCACGAAGATGACCGAGACGTTCGCGCCGGTCTTCTCGACGGCCTCGGCGACCGTGCCGAACACGGGTACCTCGGTGCCGTCGAAGTCCACGGTCTGACCCGCCTTGCGCGGGTTCACGCCGCCCACGACCTCGGTGCCGTCACCCAGCATGAGCTTGGTGTGCTTCAAGCCGGTGGCGCCGGTCATGCCCTGGACGATGACCTTGCTGTCCTTGTTGAGCCAGATAGCCATGGTGTGTTGGTGTCCTCGTCCTGAGTGCTTACTTTGCGGCGTGGGCCAGCTCGGCGGCCTTCGCGGCCGCGCCGTCCATGGTGTCGACGCGCTGGACCAGCGGGTGGTCGGCGTCGGTGAGGATCTTGCGGCCCAGCTCGGCGTTGTTGCCGTCGAGGCGGACGACGAGCGGCTTCTCGACCTTCTCGCCGCGCTCCTCCAGGAGCTGCAGCGCCTGGACGATGCCGTTGGCGACCTCGTCACAGGCGGTGATGCCGCCGAAGACGTTGACGAACACGGACTTGACGTCCGGGTCGCCCAGGATGATCTCCAGGCCGTTCGCCATGACCTGGGCGGAGGCACCGCCACCGATGTCGAGGAAGTTGGCGGGCTTCACGCCGCCGTGCTGCTCACCGGCGTACGCGACGACGTCCAGGGTGCTCATGACGAGACCCGCGCCGTTGCCGATGATGCCGACCTCGCCGTCGAGCTTGACGTAGTTGAGGCCCTTGGCCTTGGCGGCGGCCTCGAGCGGGTTGGCCGCTTCCTTGTCGTGCAGCTCTTCGTACTCGGGGTGACGGAACTCGGCGTTCTCGTCGAGCGACACCTTGCCGTCGAGCGCGAGGACCTCACCGGAGGCGACCTTCGCCAGCGGGTTGACCTCGACGAGGAGGGCGTCCGACTTGATGAAGGTGTCCCACAGCTTGATGAGGACGTTGACGACCTTGTCCGCGACCTCGGCCGGGAACTTGGCGGCCTCGACGATCTCGCGGGCCTTGGCCTCGTCCACGCCGTCGATGGCGTCGATCGGCGTCTTGGCGACGGCCTCGGGGCGGGTGGCCGCCACCTCCTCGATCTCCATGCCGCCCTCGACGGAGGCGATGGAGAGGAAGGTGCGGTTGGCACGGTCGAGGAGGAAGGAGACGTAGTACTCCTCGACGATCTCCGGAGCGGTCTCGGCGATCATCACCTTGTGGACCGTGTGGCCCTTGATGTCCATGCCGAGGATGTCCGTCGCGCGGGCGACGGCCTCGTCCGGGGTGGCGGCGAGCTTGACGCCGCCGGCCTTGCCACGACCACCGACCTTCACCTGCGCCTTGACGACGGACTTGCCGCCCAGGCGCTCGGTGATCTCGCGCGCCGCCTCAGGCGTGTCGATGACTTCACCGGCCAGCACCGGTACATCGTGCTTGGCGAAGAGGTCCCTCGCCTGGTACTCGAACAGGTCCACGCGCTTCCGTCCCTATCAGTGATCTCGCGGTCGTTGGATGCGTGGGCGTGCCGCGAAGGGCAACGTGACGTCCGCTTGTCACAAGGGGTGCGCACACGGTGTCCGAGCGCGCGGCATGTCCGTCTCGCAGGTTATCCCTGCTTGCCGGGGGCCTCTAAATCGCGAGTCACGACCGAGCGGTGATACCTGTCACATGATGCCGTTTTCCCTGACACGCCGTGCCTCTCGGGGCGCATCTGTTCGGCCGGTCACCGCATCCACCTTGTCACGCGGTGTCCGGTATGGGAAGCGGCCGCTTCTCGATGGCGGCGGCCATCACCTCCGGGAACAGGTCCGGGGTGCAGGCGAACGCGGGCGCCCCGAGAGCGGCGAGCGCCGCCGCGTGCTCCCGGTCGTAGGCGGGCGCCCCCTCGTCGGACAGGGCGAGCAGGGTCACGAACTGCACCCCGGACGCCTTCATCGCCGCGACCCGCTTCAGCATCTCGTCCCGGATGCCGCCCTCGTACAGGTCGCTGATCAGCACGACCACCGTCTCGGCGGGCCGGGTGATCTTCGACTGGCAGTAGGCGAGCGCCCGGTTGATGTCGGTGCCGCCGCCGAGCTGGGTGCCAAAGAGGACGTCCACCGGGTCGTCCAGCTGGTCGGTGAGGTCGACGACGGCGGTGTCGAAGACGACCAGGCGCGTGCTGATCGACCGCATCGAGGCGAGCACCGCCCCGAACACCGACGCGTAGACCACGGACGCGGCCATCGAGCCGGACTGGTCGACGCAGAGGACAACCTCCTTCTTCACCGACCGTGCGGCCCGCCCGTACCCGATGAGCCGCTCCGGCACGATCGTCCGGTACTCCGGCAGATAGTGCTTGAGGTTGGCCGCGATGGTGCGGTTCCAGTCGATGTCGTGATGGCGCGGCCGGCTGACCCGGGCGCTGCGGTCCAGGGCGCCGGTGAGGGTGGCCCGGGTACGGGTCGCCAGCCGCCTCTCCAGGTCGTCCACCACCTTGCGCACCACCGCCCGCGCGGTCTCTTTGGTGGTCTCCGGCATCGCCTTGTCGAGCGAGAGCAGCGTGCCGACCAGGTGGACGTCCGCCTCCACCGCCTCCAGCATCTCCGGCTCCAGCAACAGCGCGGCCAGCCCGAGCCGGTCGATGGCGTCGCGCTGCATGACCTGCACGACGGAGGAGGGGAAGTAGGTACGGATGTCCCCCAGCCAGCGCGCCACGGTGGGCGCCGAACCGCCGAGTCCCGCCGAACGCTCCCGCCCCGCCGGGCTCTTGCCCGCCTTGTCGCCCCGGCCGTACAGCGCGGTCAGGGTGCCGTCCATCGCCGCGTCCCGGCCGGACAGCGCGACCCCGGTGCCGTCCGCCTGGTCCCCGCCGAGCACCAGCCGCCACCGGCGCAGCCGCTCGGCGTCACCGTCGAGCTGTGTCGTTTCGCTTGTCATGTCCCCACCTCCACGAGGTCGTCGTCCGTCGCCTGCGGCTGCTCAGGCGTGCGGCCCAGCAGCAGACGCAGCACCGGCAGCACGGCGTCCGCGCGTCCGGCATCGGGTTCCGGCGCGAAACCGGACGAGGTCGCCGGGTGGGCCGCGGACCCGGTACCGCTGCCCGGACCGCGCCGGACCAGCTCGCCGAGCGTCCTGCGCACCTCGGGCTCGTACGCCGAGAAGGTGCGCCGCAGCAGGGGCAGCACGTCGGTGAACGCGTCGGCGGGTACGGAGGTCAGCCAGGCGTCGACCAGCCCGAGCAGCCGCTCGTCGTGCACCAGCAGCAGCCCACCCCCGCCCCCTCCGACGAACCCCTCTACCCATGCGGCCGCGTCCCCCGGCGGTGTCCCCGGCGACAGGGCCAGCCCCATCAGCCGGGCCACGTCCTCGGCCTCCAGCACCCCGTCGTCCAGCAGCAGCCGTACCGCCCGGCCCCGGAGCAGACCGGGCACGGTGTCCCGCCGGGAGAGCGTGCGCAGCACGGCCCGCCAGCGGGGCCGGAGGCCGTCCCTCCCGGTGAGCGTCTCGGCCAGCAGCCCGACCGCGCCGTGCACGGCGTCGACATGGCCCCGCATCTCCCGGGCGGCGTCGGTGTCCAGGGTGGTGCAGGCGGGCGGGAGCCCGACGAAGACACGCTCCGCGAGGGCGGCGGCGACATCGGCGAGGGCGCCGGTGTCGGTGCCGCGCACGTCGCCGTAGCGCAGGGAGCGGACCAGGGCGGGGAGCGCCTGGGCGAGGTGGGCCACGTCGGCGTCGAGGGCCGCGCGGTCGGCGAGCACCCGCATCACCACGGGCAGCGCGTCCGGCAGCCCGGCGAGCAGGCACCGCTCGGCCAGCGCGGTCACGTCGGCGAGCGCCCGCGCCCCGATCGCGTCCGCCTCGGCCTTGGCGGTGGCCGCGCCCAGCACCGTGGTCCCCCACACCCCGGCCTCCGCGATCCGTACCGACAGCTCCGGCTCCCAGCGCAGCCGCCAGGTCTCCCGGAAGGTGCCCGTGCTCCCGCGTGAGCGGGCCGGTTCGCCCCAGCCGACGCCGAGCAGCCGCAGCCGGTGCAGCAGCCTGCCGCGCGCGGCGTCGGTGTCCTTGCGGAGGTCCAGCTCGAGCTCGCGCTCCAGCGCCTCCGGCTTGAGCCGCAGCCGGCGCTGCTCCCGGGCGAGGTCCCGCTGCAACGGCACCGCGGGCGCGGACTCCGGGACCTCGCCCAGCACGTCCCCGACCACCAGCCGGTCGTACACCAGGGACAGCGGCACGTCCGAGCCCTCGCACAGCACGGCGCGCACGGCGTCCGTGGTCTCGGTGAGGCCCGGCAGCGGGCGGCCGCGCATCACCGCGAGGGTGTCGGCCAGCCGGACCGCCTCGATCACATGGGCGGAGGACACGATCCGGTCCTCCTCGCGCAGCAGCCCGGCGACCTTGGTGAGCCAGCGCTCCACGGGCCGGTCCCGTGCGCCGAACAGGTGCGCGTACCAGCCCGGCGAGTCGATCCCGGCGCCGTAGCCGCTGGACCGGGCCAGCCTGCGGTGGGTCCAGGGCACCCAGGTCAGGTCGGTCTTCAGCTTGGGCAGGCCCTTGAGAAGGGCCCGGTCGGCGGTGACGGTGGTCCTCTCGCGGAGGGCGGGCACGTGCCAGGCGCCGCAGACCACGGCCACCTCGTCCCCGAACTCCTTGCGGGCGGCGCGGAGCTGGAGCCGCATGTACGCCTCGCGCACGAGGTCGCGCGGCCGGCCGCCGGCGCCGAACCGCTCCCGCAGGGCGCCCATGGCGTCCTCCAGCGCGGCGAACGGCGCGAACGGCTCGTCCGTGCCCGGTCCCCGGTGCTCGACGGCGTCCTCCCACCAGCGCTCGGGGTCGTCGTACCCGGCGGCCCCGGCCAGGGCGGCGAGCGGGTCCACGCGAGCGTGCTCGGCCTCTCCCTCCGGCTCGCCCGTGTCCTCCTCCCAGGCCAGCGAGTGTGTCGCGGGCAGGTCGACGAAGCGGGCCGGGACCCCGTGCTCGACGGCCCACCGGATCGCCACCCACTCCGGGCTGAACTCCGCCAGCGGCCAGAACGCCGAGCGGCCGGGTTCGTCCACGGCGTGGGCGAGCAGGGCCACCGGCGGCCGCAGGCCGGGGTCGGCGGCCAGCGGGATCAGCGGATCGGCCTCGGGCGGGCCCTCGATGAGCACGACGGCGGGCGCGGCGGCGTCCAGCGCGGCCCGCACCGCCCGCGCGGAGCCCGGCCCGTGGTGCCGGACACCGAGCAGCAGCGGGCCGGCGTCGAACGCCCCGGCCGGGGGCGGGGCCCCGCTCACACGCTCACCTCCCGGCAGGCCCGGTAGAAGTCCGTCCATCCGTCGCGCTCGCGCACGACCGTCTCCAGGTACTCCTGCCAGACGACCCGGTCGGCGGCCGGGTCACGGACCACGGCACCGAGAATGCCCGCGGCCACGTCCCCGGCGCGCAGCACGCCGTCGCCGAAGTGGGCGGCCAGGGCGAGGCCGTTGGTGACGACGGAGATGGCCTCGGCCGTGGACAGGGTGCCGCTCGGCGACTTCAGCTTGGTGCGGCCGTCGGCGGTCACGCCGTCGCGCAGCTCGCGGAAGACGGTGACGACACGGCGGATCTCGTCCAGACCCTCGGGTCCGCCGGGCAGGTCGAGCGAGCGGCCGAGCTGGTCGACACGGCGGCTGACGATGTCGACCTCGGCGTCGGCGCTCTCCGGCAGCGGCAGCACCACCGTGTTGAAGCGGCGGCGCAGCGCGCTGGAGAGTTCGTTGACGCCCCGGTCGCGGTCGTTGGCCGTGGCGATGAGGTTGAAGCCGCGCACCGCCTGCACCTCCTCGCCCAGCTCCGGGATCGGCAGGGTCTTCTCGGACAGGATGGTGATCAGCGTGTCCTGCACATCGGCCGGTATCCGGGTCAGCTCCTCGACCCGCGCCGTCATGCCCTCGGCCATGGCGCGCATGACGGGGCTGGGCACCAGGGCGTCCCGGCTGGGACCGTGGGCGAGCAGGCGGGCGTAGTTCCAGCCGTACCGGATCGCCTCCTCCGGGGTGCCGGCGGTGCCCTGCACCAGCAGGGTGGAGTCGCCGCTGACGGCGGCCGCGAGATGCTCCGACACCCAGGTCTTGGCCGTGCCGGGCACACCGAGCAGGAGCAGGGCGCGGTCGGTGGCCAGCGTGGTGACGGCGACCTCGACGATGCGGCGCGGGCCCACGTACTTGGGTGTGATCACGGTGCCGTCCGGCAGCGTGCCGCCGAGCAGATACGTGGCGACCGCCCACGGCGACAGCTTCCAGCGCTCCGGGCGTGGCCGGTCGTCCTGCGCGGCGAGCGCGGTGAGTTCGGCGGCGAAGGCGTCCTCGGCATGCGGTCGCAATGCCTGTGGCGCCTGGCTCGGGATCGGTTCGACGTTCGTGGGTTCTGTGGACACAGTCATGGCTGAGGCCCCCTCCAGCTCGGCCGTGGGTCATCTGGCATCCACCATGCAGCACCCCACTGACAATCGCCCTGACCTGCACAGACGCCCGCACATGACCGATTGTCAGTGGTGGGTTCTAACGTCGTTGGCATGACTCAGCAGGGGGTGCGCCCGACTGCGGAACAGGTGCTGGCTCTGGCGCCTGACGCGTCGTCGCGCAAAGCGGGAAGCAAACTGGGTGTGGCGGGGCCGTGGTCCGGTGCGGGCAGCGGCGGAGAGGGGGCGGTGTGGGGACTGTGCAAGGGCAGCGGCAGCAAGCCGTACCAGACGGTGGTGGACCTGTCGGACCCGGCCGGGCCCGCGTACAGGTGCAGTTGTCCGAGCCGTAAGTTCCCCTGCAAGCACGCGCTGGGGCTGCTGCTGCTCTGGGCGGGGGACGAGGGCGCCGTGCCCGCCTCGGACGGGGCGCCGGACTGGGCCGAGCAGTGGCTCGCGGGCAGACGCGGGCGGGCGGAGGTCGAGAAGGCGCAGGCGAAGACCGGTGCGGCTGCCGATCCCGGGGCCGCGCGAAAGCGGGCGGAGCGGCGGGACCAGCGGGTCACCGCAGGCGTCACCGAGTTGGAGCGGCGCCTCGCCGACCTGCTCCGTGACGGCCTGGCCTCGGCCGAGCGCGCGGGGTACGGGATGTGGGAGGAGACCGCGGCCCGCATGGTCGACGCCCAGGCCCCCGGACTGGCCTCACGCGTAAGGGAGTTGGGTGCCATCCCGGCGTCCGGCGCGGGGTGGCCGGCCCGGCTGCTGGAGGAGTGCGCGCTGCTCCACCTGCTCGACCAGGGCTGGCTGCACCGGGAGCGGCTCCCGGACGCCCTCGCGGCCACGGTCCGCACCCGCCTCGGCCTGCCCACCCCGGCGGACGGAGTACCGCTGCGCGACCACTGGCAGGTGCTCGCGCAGTACGACACGGCGGACACCAAGCTGACCACCCGCCGCATCTGGCTGCACGGCACGGCCTCCGGCCACACGCGGCTGCTCCTCTCCTTCGGAGCGGCGGGCCGTGCCCCCGAACTCTCCCTCCCGGTCGGCCTGTCCCTGGACGCGGACCTGTCCGGCCATCCCGGTGCGGGCCAGGTCCGGGCCACCCTGGGCGAGCGGCACGCCCCGGCAGCACCCGCCGCTTCCCGCCCGCCCGGCATCACCACCACCCAGGCACTCGACTCCTACGGAGAGGCCCTCCGTGAGGACCCCTGGCTGGACTCCGTCCCGGTCACCCTGAACGAGGTGACACCCGTGCCGGAGAACACCTCCGGCTCCTGGCACCTCGCCGACCCCGACTCGGACACGGCTCTGCCGCTGACCCCGTCGTTCCTGGCCCGGCCGGGCCTGTGGCGCCTGGTCGCGCTGTCCGGAGGGGCTCCGCTCACGGTCTTCGGCGAGTGCGGCCACCGAGGCTTCACCCCCCTGACCGCGTGGGCGGCGGGGACGGCCGAGCCGGTGACCCTGTGCTGACCACCCCGCCCGCACCGCAGACCCGCCCGGAAGGGAACCCCATGACCAAGGCGCCCACCTGGGACGACCTCCTGACCACCGCCCTCCTCGGCACCGACCGCCGCGCCCTCCCCGCCGGCCCCGAGGACCCCGCCGGGCGCGAGGCCCCGGCCGTCCTGCTGGACGCCGCTGCCGTGGCGGCCGTGCGGCGGCGGGCCGGGCTGCGCCCCGGACGCGTCACCACCCGGCCGGAGCCGGCGCCCGTGGACACCCGCCCCGCGCTCCCGCCCGCGGCAGCCCACCGGCTCACGCTGCTCCTGACCGACCGCCCCGGCGGAGGCGGCGGCCGCCGTGGCAGCGCTCCCGACCTCACCGAACTCCTCCCCCAATGGCTGGCGGCGGCCAACGCGCACGGCTACGCGGCACCCCCGCAGACGATGCCCGCCCTGCTGGACGCGGCCCGCGCCCGTACCGATCTCCGTCCGGCGGCGCTGGAGTTCGCGGGCGCGCGAGCCCTGTGGCTGGCCCGGCTCAACCCGGACTGGCGGTTCGCCCGGCGCTCGGCGTCCGGCGGCACCTCGGCGCTGCCCGGCGCCGAGGACGGGGAGGCGGTGCGCCGGCTGTGGAGGGAGGGGCTGTTCGCGGAGCGGGTCGCCCTGCTGACCGCCCTGCGCGCCCGAACCCCGGTCGCCGCGCGGGAGTTGCTCGCGGGGACCTGGCCGCAGGAGCGGGCGGAGGACCGGCTGATGTTCCTGGACTCGCTGCGGGCGGGCCTGTCGGCGCGGGACGAGCCCTTCCTGGAGCAGGCGCTCGGCGACCGCAGCCGCAATGTCCGTGCGACGGCGGCCGAGCTGCTGTCCACCCTGCCCGGCTCTGCGCTAGCCGCGCGGATGGCGAAGCGGGCCGCGACCTGTGTCGCCCTGGACCACACCGGCGGCGTGGCCGCGATAGTCGTGGAGGCGCCGGCCGTCTGCGACCCGGACATGGAGCGCGACGGGGTGACCGCGAGACCTCCGACAGGCCGGGGCGAACGGTCCTGGTGGCTGGCCCAGCTGGTGGAGGCGGCACCGCTCGGCACCTGGCCCGACCGACTCGGGGGGCGTACGCCGGAGCAGATCGTGGCGCTGCCCGTGACGGACGGCTGGCAGGGCGAGCTGCACGCCGCCTGGTGCCGTGCGGCCGTACGGCAGCGGGACGCGCGGTGGGCGCGGGCACTGCTGGGAGCGCCGTCGGCGCCGGAGGCGGGCGGCCCCGGCGCGGTGTCCCTGGCGGACCGGGCCAAGCTGCTGGCCGCGCTGGAGGCGGACGAACGGGCCGCGTGGGTGGCCGGGTTCATATCCGGGCACGGCCTGTCGGAGGCGTTCCAGCTGCTCGGGGTGTGCGCGCTGCCGTGGACGGCACCACTGGGCCGCGCGGTCGTGGACGCCCTCGACATCGCGCGGGACGCGGGCAGTTACCCGTGGAGCTTCAGCGGGGTGATGGGCCTGGCCGAACGTTGCCTCGACCCGGCGGAAACGGCCCGGCTGGACAGCCTGCTGGCCGGGTCCGACGAGCGGGAGGACGCTTCACCCGGCGCCGGAGGCTACTGGGCGGAGGCGTTCCAGCGGCTGGCGACCACCCTGCGGCTGCGCGCGGCGATGGTGCGCGAGCTGGCCCCGGACGACGGGGCCCGCCCGTGAGGAGGACTCAGCCCGAGGCGGCCGGCTGACGCGCGTTCTTCCGCACCCACTCCACGATGGACGTGGTGGTGGCACCGGGCGTGAAGATCTCCGCGACACCCTTCTCCCGCAGCGGCGGGATGTCCTCCGGCGGGATGATGCCGCCGCCGAAGACTAGGATGTCGGCGGCGTCGCGCTCCTTGAGGAGGTCGATGACGGCGGCGAAGAGGGTGTTGTGGGCGCCCGAGAGGATGGACAGGCCGATCGCGTCGGCGTCCTCCTGGATCGCGGTGGCGACGATCTGCTCCGGCGTCTGGTGCAGCCCGGTGTAGATGACCTCCATGCCCGCGTCGCGCAGCGCGCGGGCGATGACCTTGGCCCCGCGATCGTGGCCGTCGAGCCCCGGCTTGGCCACCACCACGCGGATCGGACCGGCTGCCACACCCATCACTGCCTCCATCAAGCGACCACCATCAAGGGACCGCGGAAGCGGCCGCTTCCGTCCCGTACCGACAAGTACCGCACACCTGGCACGTTCCGCCACCTGTCGAGAGGCCGTCGAGATGCTCCCGAGAAGTGAACGAACGTTATCCCCAGGATTGCGTAGCGGACTGTTTCACGGCACCCGGCGAGGGGGAAATCACATGGTGGGACATGAGGGCACGCGGAGGACAGAGCCGCCCCCCGCGTGCCGACAGGAGGTCGGCCAATGAAGGTCACCGGGGTAATGCCACTCTTCCTCCCGATCTGCCGTCGTCTGTGGCCCGGCAGACTGGCCTCCATGTCCGTGACGCTGGTGAAGGCCACCGCGCTGGAGGCCGCGATCCTGGCCGGTCACCTGCTGCTGTACCCGACCGGCCTCACCCAGGAACGCCGACAGGCCGCACTTCCCGCGCCGCCGGGCACGGCGCGGCTCCCTGTGCCGACCGGTCCGCCGGTCGTCCTGGTGCACGGCTTCATCGACAACCGCTCCGTGTTCGTCCTGCTGCGCCGCAGCCTCGCCCAGCACGGCAGGCAGCGCGTGGAATCACTGAACTACTCCCCCCTGACCTGCGACATCCGTACCGCGGCCGAGCTGCTGGGCCGGCATGTGGAGGAGATCTGCGAGCGCACCGGCAGCGCCCAGGTGGACATCGTCGGGCACAGCCTGGGCGGCCTGATCGCCCGGTACTACGCGCAGTGCCTCGGCGGTGACGTCCGGGTGCGCACCGTGGTCACCCTGGGCACCCCGCACTCCGGGACCCGCGCGATACCGCTGGCCAGCGCACACCCGATCGTGCGGCAGATGCGGCCCGACTCACCGGTGATCGAGGAGCTGGCCCGTCCGGCGCCGGGCTGCCGTACGCGGTTCGTGAGCTTCTGGAGCGACCTGGACTCCGTGATGGCACCGCTGGAGGCGGCCTGCGTCGACCACCCCGACCTGGAGGCGCACAACATCCAGGTGAGCGGCATCGGCCACCTCGCCCTGCCGGTCCACCCCACCGTGGCGGCCGGGATACGGGAGGCCCTCGACTCCGAGTCCGCCATGCGGCGCCAGGAGGGAGGCGGCCTCACAGTCGCCTGAGGAACCCGGTCCACAACAGGTCGCCCGCCCTCATCAGACCTCATGGAGAGCTTGGGCCGGGCCGCCGTAGGGGCACGTCTTCGGGAGGCCACGGCACATGATCGGGTCAGGAAGCGTCTCGGGGCGGATACCCACCGCTACGCCTTGCGACCCCTGTTGCAGGAGCCGGAGATCCGCGCCTTCGAGACCACGTACGGCATAGGGCGGCCCTCACGGTCCCGCTCGCTCTTCACCCAGGGCGACGACCCGGCGACGGGCTGCCGCTGCCGCTGATCATCTGCACCCCGAAACCGACGACGACCGGAGCGGTGGACCACGGGTGGGAGAGGGACCGGCTCCCCGGACGCCTGGGCTCGCCGTTCCCGCTGACCGAGCGCGCGCCCGGCCGCCTCGCAGCCGCCGCCGCCACGCCGACGCCAGGCACCCTCGCGCCGGCCGAGAGGGGCTGCCGTGGCCGGCGGCGCTGCCCCGTGCTTCCCATGGGTGACGCAGCGTCACAGATTCTCGAACACTCTTCGAACACAAGGCCAAACTCGCGTCCAGCGAACCCCGAAACACGGCCGAATGCCCGTTTCCCGTCCACATGAAACCAGCGGAAGATTGTCGCGCCCGCATACCGCCGGGTACAGTCGCCGCACTGCTCTGGCAGCCCCTGTTGTCGAGGCGAAAGAGAAGTTGGTGAACGACCGTCACCCGTCGGGGACCCTTACCCCGGCTCCGGCTTCCGACGCCTCCCACGCGCACTACGCGCCGTACGGAGCACCGGAAGTCCCGTACGAAGACCTCACCACGTACGGCGGTTACGACGCCAACGGTTTCCCGCTGGGCAAGGCGGCCGGCTACCCGGCCGACCCCCACGCCACCGGCGCGTACGACACGACGCACTGGGGGACCGGCGACGGGGGGCACCTCGCCCACGACCCCTACGCGGCTCAGCGGCACACCGGGTACGACACGGGCGCCTACGAGTCCGCCGCCTGGACCGTCCCCGCGCAGGCTTCCCCCGCGGACACCGGCGCCTGGGACACCGGCGCCTGGACCCAGCAGGGGCAGCAGCTCACCCCGGACCCAGCCCAGCAGTGGGACTGGGGCACGCAGACCTTCGACACCGGCGCCTACGACGCCACCCAGTGGAACACCGACGGCACGGCCCCGGAGCACCAGCAGGCCGAGGAGCCGTTCGACCAGCAGCCGACGGCCACCTTCGACCAGGTGACCCACGAGCCGTACGAGGACGACGCCGCCTATGCGGAGTACGCCGGCCGCCAGTACGGTGAACACCTCGACGCGGAAACCGAGTTGAGCGGCACCGGTGAGCTTCCCGCCGTGCCCGTCCTCCTGGATGACCAGGAAGAGGTCGTTCCGGTACCGCGAGCCGGGTCCCGCGCCGCGGCCCGCTCCCGCCGCCGTCCACCGCCCAGGCGTTCCGCACTGCTGACCATCGCCGTCCCCTCGGCCTGTGCGATGGGGGTCGCCGGGATCGCCGCCGCCTCGGTCGGTGGCCTGACCGGTGCGACGCAGGAGGCCGCCGCCTCCGCGGCCGACGCGCACGCGGTGCAGCCGTCCGTCGCCAACAGCAAGCTCGACACCCAGCTGCGGACCCTGTCCGCCGGGGCCGACGACTTCACCGACCGGGTGAGCCGGACCCAGGAACGCATCGACCTCAAGACGCAGCAGGCGCTGGAGAAGAAGAAGGCCGCCGCGGCAGCCGCGCTCAAGGAGAGACTCCGTCCCAAGTTCGCCGTCCCGGTGCTCCAGAAGGGGCTCAGTGCCGGGTTCGGCCAGGCGGGCGTGAACTGGATGTCCGTCCACACCGGTATCGACTTCCCCGTCTCCTACGGCACCACCGTGATGGCCGCCACCGACGGTGTCGTCACGACCAAGTGGAACAGCGCCTACGGCAACATGCTGGTCCTGACGGCGAAGGACGGCACGGAGACCTGGTACTGCCACCTCTCCAGCTACCGGGTACCCTCCGGCACCACCGTCAAAGCCGGCGAGCCGGTCGCCTACTCCGGCAACTCGGGCAACTCCACCGGCCCGCACCTGCACTTCGAGGTCCGCCCGGCGGGCGGCTCGGCCATCGACCCACTCCCCTGGCTCCGCAGCCACGGGCTGGACCCGACCTGATCCCGGCGCCCCGCTGAGACCGAGCCTCGCCGTCACGGCGGGGCTCGTCCTGTCCAGAGCCTCTCCACAGGTCCCGTCTAGAGCTTCTCCACCGGCGCGTACCGCAGCAGCAGCCGCTTGGCGTTGCCGCCGCCGAAGTCGATCGTGGCCTGCGCCTTGTCGCCATCGCCGGCCACCGCGACCACCGTGCCCAGACCGAACTGGTCGTGGGTGACACGGTCGCCGATCACCAGCGACACCACCGGCTTGTCGCCGCTCCTGCGGGTGGCGAACCCGGAGGCGCCGGCCGCCGACGAGCGGGACCGGGACGAGGAGAGGGTGGAAGCGACCGAGGAGGCGGCCTTGCCGAACGCGGGCGCGGACGAGCCGCCGGTCCGCTTCCACTCCAGATGGGTGGCCGGGATCTCCTCCAGGAACCGGGAGGGCGGGTTGTACGACGGCTGGCCCCAGGCGCTGCGCAACGCGGCCCGGGTGAGGTAGAGCCGCTCCCGCGCGCGCGTGATGCCGACGTAGGCCAGGCGCCGTTCCTCCTCCAGTTCCTTGGCCTGGCCGAGGGCGCGCAGGTGCGGGAAGACGCCGTCCTCCATGCCGGTGAGGAAGACGACAGGGAACTCCAGGCCCTTGGCGGTGTGCAGGGTCATCAGCGTGATGACGCCGTCGCCGTCCTCCTCGTCGGGGATCTGGTCGGAGTCCGCGACGAGCGCGACGCGCTCCAGGAACTCGGCCAGCGTGCCCTGCTCGCCGTCCTCGCGTTCTTGCTCGAACTCCAGGGCCACGGCCGCCAGTTCCTGGAGGTTCTCGATCCGGGTCTCGTCCTGCGGGTCGGTGGACGCCTGCAGCTCGGCCAGGTACCCGGTGCGTTCGAGGACCGCCTCCAGCACGGTGGCGGGCCCCGCGCCGGACTCCACGACGGTGCTCAGGTCGTCCATGAGCGCGTTGAACCGCTTGACCGCGTTGGCGGAGCGCGCGGCCATGCCGTACGCCTCGTCGACCCGCTTCAGCGCCTGCGGGAAGCTGATCCTCTCGCGCTGGGCGAGGGCGTCGACCATCGCCTCGGCGCGGTCCCCGATGCCCCGCTTGGGCACGTTGAGGATGCGGCGCATCGGCACCGAGTCCTCGGGGTTGGCCAGCACGCGCAGGTAGGCAAGGACGTCCCGGACCTCCTTGCGCTCGTAGAAGCGCACCCCGCCGACGACCTTGTACGGCAGTCCGACGCGGATGAAGATCTCCTCGAACACCCGGGACTGGGCGTTGGTGCGGTAGAACACCGCCACATCCCCGGCCTTGGCGTCGCCCGCGTCGGTGAGGCGGTCTATCTCGTCGGCGACGAACTGGGCCTCGTCGTGCTCGTTGTCCGCGACGTAGCCGGTGATGCCGGCGCCCTGGCCGGCGTTGGTCCACAGGTTCTTGGGGCGGCGGGACTCGTTGCGCTCGATGACCGCGTTGGCGGCGGACAGGATGGTCTGCGTGGAGCGGTAGTTCTGCTCCAGCATGATGGTCGTCGCGTCCGGGTAGTCCTCCTCGAACTGGAGGATGTTGCGGATGGTCGCGCCCCGGAAGGCGTAGATCGACTGGTCCGCGTCACCCACGACGCACAGCTCGGCGGGCGGGACGTCGTACTCGCCGGGCGGTACGTCGGCGTCCTCCGCGGCGCGAGCCCCGGTGCCGACCAGCTCGCGGACCAGCGCGTACTGCGCGTGGTTGGTGTCCTGGTACTCGTCGACCATGACGTGCCGGAAGCGGCGGCGGTAGTGCTCGGCCACGTCGGGGAAGGCGCGCAGCAGGTTGACCGTGGTCATGATCAGGTCGTCGAAGTCGAGCGCGTTGGCCTCGCGCAGCCGCGACTGGTAGAGCGCGTACGCCTGGGCGAGGGTCTTCTCGAAACCGTCGGTGGCCTGGGCGGCGAAGTCCTCCTCGTCGATCAGCTCGTTCTTCAGGTTGCTGATCTTGGCACTGAAGGACTTGGGCGGGTAGCGCTTGGGGTCGAGGTCCAGGTCACGGCAGACCAGGGCCATCAGGCGCTTGCTGTCGGCCGCGTCGTAGATCGAGAAGGACGAGGTGAAGCCGAGCCGCTTCGATTCGCGGCGCAGGATGCGGACGCAGGCGCTGTGGAAGGTCATGACCCACATCGCGCCCGCGCGCGGCCCGACGAGCCGCTCGACGCGCTCCTTCATCTCGCCCGCGGCCTTGTTGGTGAAGGTGATCGCCAGGATCTGGCCGGGGTGCACATGCCGCTCGGCGAGGAGGTGGGCGATGCGGTGGGTGAGCACCCGCGTCTTGCCGGAACCGGCGCCCGCGACGATGAGCAGCGGGGAACCGGCGTGGACGACGGCCGCGCGCTGGTTGTCGTTCAGCCCCTCCAGCAGGGCCGCCGCGTCGATCGGCGGGCGGGGTGCGCCGTCCCGGTAGTGGGTGTCCCGGTCCGGGGGCACGTCGAACCTCCCCCCGAACAGGTCGTCCGGGACCGGCTCCGGAGCGTGCTCGTCCTCGGGCGGCGCGTGCTCCTCCTCGGGCCCGCGCGGGGGGTGGAGGTTCGCCAGGAAGCTGTCGTCAAAGAGGCTGCTCATCGCTCTACGAGTCTAGGGCGCCCCACCGACAACCGTTCCCCGTCCCGGGAACATGGCCCGATTCCCGGGGAGACGGTCCCCGCGCGGGCCGGTCCTCTATTCGAGCCCCACGCGCGCGTGCCCTCCCCGCCGGGGGCGCGGCGCTCCCTAGCATCAGGCACATGTCGGGCATCTCGGGTGTGCGTACGTGGGTGACGGAGCGTCCTCCGGCGGCGGGAGCGGCCGTCATGGCGACCGCCGTCGTCTCCATCGGCCTGCGGCTGGCGGGCGTCGAGGTGGTGTCCCGGGTCTTCCTGGTACTGGCCTGCCTCGCCTGGCTCACCCTCGCGGCCACCTTCGCGGTACGGCTGGCGGGACAGCGGGGACGCTGGGCGCAGGAGGCCCGCGACCCGGCCGCGCTCACGGCGGTGGCGGCCACCGCGGTGCTCGGTACCCGGACCTCGCTGCTCGGCGTCCAGCCCCTGGCCGGGGCCCTGCTGGCGCTGGCTGCGCTGCTCTGGCCGGTGCTGCTGTCCGCCGTGCTGCGGCACTGGGGGCAGCGCATGCCGGGCACGGTGTTCCTGTGCTGCGTGGCCACACAGGCGCTCGCGGTACTGGCGGCCACGCTGGCGGGGGCCGAGACGACGGCGTGGCTCGCGCACACCGCCCTCGTGCTGTTCTGGGCGGGCCTGCTGCTCTACGCGCTCGCCCTGCCCCGCTTCGATGTCCGCCAGGTGCTCCGGGGGCCGGGCGACCACTGGATCGCGGGGGGCGCGCTGTCGATCTCGGCGCTGGCCGGGGCCCGGCTGCTGTCCGCCGACAACGCACGGCTGTATCTGTGGAACCACGACGACAGCGAGGTCCTGCGCGAGGTCACCGTCATCCTGCTGGTGCTGGACCTGGCCTGCTACGCGGTCCTGGTGCTGGCCGAGCTGGCGCGCCCACGTCCGCGCTACGGGCTGCTGCGGTGGGCCACGGTCTTCTCGATGGGGATGACGGGGGCGGCGACCCTCGCGGTCTCGGCCGCGCTGCGCGTGACCTGGCTGAGCGTGCCCGGGAAGGTGCTCGTGTGGGTGGGGGTCGCGGTGTGGGTGGCGGCCGGCGTCGGCGCGGTGCTCGCGGCGCGCGCCGGGCTCACCGGTGCTCGGCGGGCGGGAGCGCCGGACGTCACGTCCACAGCACGGCGATGAAGATGTTCGCGGTGGTCAGTGCGCCGACCAGCCCGAACATCCCCTTGTCGGCCGTCTCCTCGTCGCGCTACACATAGACCGGACCGAGGATCACGATCAGCGGCGCCAGCTTGACGCCGATCTTGATGTCGCTGACGTGGTGGCCGTCCGCCTCGTCGAGGGCGACCAGCACCACGCCGGTGACCAGCATATGGATCAGTACGGTCACGGTTCCCGAGCCCAGTTCGGGACGCCCCCCGGCCCCGTACCGGCCCGTGCCCCGCTCTCGGCCCTGACGGTTCCCACCCGCTCGCGGGCCATAGCACTTCCGGCTCCCCCGGGCCTCGTCTTCCCTTCTTTGATCATCACGCTTCGGTTGAACCCTTGTGCCACCCGGCATACCGGTCAGGCACGGTCACTTTCCGGTACGTCGAGGACAGTTCCGTACACGCGTTACCAACTCGTCACCATCCGGCCTAACGTCCTCCCCCAGGTGACCGGCTCTCCACAGCCGCCCGGACCAGGGGCGGCAGCCGGACATCACCGCCGAGGACCGTCCGGCGGCCGCCGTCTCCCCTGTGCGGACGGCCGTCGGACACCGGCCCCCGCAGGGGCATGGCGTTCTCGGCCGCACGAGTCCCATGGAAGGACGTGACGGTCCAGGTGGCAGCGCACCGAAAGCTCCGAGCGCGCTCACTCAACGGCAACACGGCCCGCACGGCGGCCATTCTCGCCCTGGCGGGAGCGGCGACAGCGACAGCCTTCGACGGAACGGGACACGCCGAGCCACAACTCGACGCGGCTCAGGTCAAGAGCAAGGTGGACCAGCTGTACCGGGAGGCGGAGACCGCCACCGAGAAGTACGACGGCGCACACGACAAGGCCAGCGCCGCCCAGCACCGGCTGAACTCCCTGCGCGACGAGACCGCCCGCCGGCAGGTCAGACTCGACACCGCCCGCGGTGCCCTGGGCTCCTTCGCCGCCGCGCAGTACCGCGACGGCGCAATCGCCCCGAGCTGGCAGCTTGCCCTCTCCAGCAGCCCCGACCGCTACCTGGACGACGCGGCCTTCGCCGAACGCGCCGGCGACCGCCGGGCCCGGCAGGTGGCCCGCGTACGCGCCCAGCTCCGCGAGATCGAGCGGCTGCGCGGCGCCGCCCGCGTCGAGGCACGGTCGGTACGGTCCCGGCAGGCAGAGCTGAAGCGGCAGAAGGAGACCGTCACCAGCAAGCTGGAGCAGGCGCGACGACTGCTCGAACGGCTCACCGCGCCCGAACGGGACAAGGTCACCAGCGGCACCGCCGCGACACCGGCCCGCACCACCGCGACACCGGCCCGCGACACCCGCTCCGGCACTGCCGGCCGCTCCGGCACCGCCCGCCGATCCGCCCCTGCTCCCGCCATCTCCGGCCGAGCGTCCGCCGCCCACGTGATCACGTCCGCCGCGCGGGTGCCCGCGCCCACCTCCCGCGCCTCGGCGGCCGTCGCCTACGCCTACCGGAAGCTCGGCAGCCCCTACGTCTGGGGCGCCACCGGGCCGAACGCCTTCGACTGCTCAGGGCTGATCCAGGCCGCCTACCGTTCCGCCGGCATCTCCCTCCCTCGCACCACCTACGCCCAGATCAACGCGGGCCGGCGCGTCTCCCGGTCCCAGCTCCAGCCCGGCGACCTGGTGTTCTTCTACTCCGGCATCAGCCATGTGGGCATGTACATCGGCAACGGCCGCATGATCCACGCCCCCAACCCCTCGGCACCGGTCCGGGTGACGCCCATCGACCAGATGCCGTTCGCGGGAGCGACCCGGGTGGCCTGAGCGAGGCTTGGAGGCTTGGTCCCCCTTGGGGTCGGTCAGTGACAGCTGTCGGGCCGGCCTCCGGGGACCTTCGGGGACCTCCGGGGTCAGACCAGTCTGCGGGCCGTCGCCCAGCGGGTCAGCTCGTGCCGGTTGGAGAGCTGGAGCTTGCGCAGCACCGCCGAGACATGGGACTCGACCGTCTTCACCGAGATGAACAGCTGCTTGCCGATCTCCTTGTACGCGTAGCCTCGCGCGATCAGGCGCAGTACCTCACGCTCGCGCTGGGTGAGCCGGTCCATGTCCTCGTCGACCGGCGGGGCGTCGGTGGAGGCGAAGGCGTCCAGCACGAACCCGGCCAGCCGGGGCGAGAAGACGGCGTCGCCCTCCTGCACCCGGAAGATCGAGTCGATCAGGTCGGACCCGGTGATGGTCTTGGTGACATAACCGCGCGCCCCGCCCCGGATCACCCCGATCACGTCCTCCGCCGCGTCGGAGACCGAGAGCGCGAGGAAGCGCACGGGCTGCTCGGGGTCCGCCATCAGGGCCGCGCTGCGCCGTAGCACCTCGACGCCGCCTCCGCCGGGCAGGTGGACGTCGAGCAGGACCACCTCGGGCCGGGCCGTGGTGATGACCGAGACCGCCTGGTCGACGTCCGCTGCCTCCCCGACCACCTCGACCCCGGTCCGCGCGGTCTGCCCGATCTCGGCCCGCACCCCGGTACGGAACATGCGGTGGTCGTCCACGAGCACCACCCGGACCCGGCGCCCGGCCGTGCCCTCCGCCCCCGTCGGCTCCGCGGTGTCGCGTCCTGGATCAGCCACCTTCGCCTCCCCCGTCGTGCCGTTCGCCTCGGTCGCGTCACTCATGCCGTCTTCTCCGCCCTCTCCATCTCCAGTTCGACTTCCGTGCCGCCGTCCGGCACCGGCCGCAGCCGGGCCGTGCCGCCGTTGCGCTCCATACGCCCGATGATCGACTCCCTGACCCCCATGCGGTCGGCGGGTATGGAATCGAGGTCGAAGCCGGGCCCCCGGTCGCGGACGGACACGAAGACCGTACGGCCCTCGACCTCGGCGTAGACCTGCACGGCACCGCCCTCGCCACCGTACTTGGCGGCGTTCACCATCGCTTCGCGCGCGGCCTGCATCTGCGCGGCCGTCCTGTCGTCCAGGGTGCAGTCGCCCACCACCACGACCTCTATGGGTACGCCGTGCTTGTCCTCCACCTCGGCCGCGTTGCGCCGCACGGCCTCCGCGACCGTGTCCGGCTCCTCGGCCTCGTCCTTGCCGGTGCCCTCCGGCTTGTGGAGCCAGGTGCGCAGGTCCCGCTCCTGCGCGCGGGCCAGGCGGCGCACCTCGCCCGCGTTGTCCGCGTTGCGCTGTATCAGGGTGAGGGTGTGCAGCACCGAGTCGTGGACGTGCGCGGCGACCTCGGCCCGCTCCTGGGCGCGGATGCGCATCAGGCGTTCCTCGGACAGGTCCTGGGTCACGCGGACGAGATAGGGCCCGGCGAGCAGGGTGATGCCGACGAAGACGGCGAGCGCGGCCTCCAGCACCGCTCCCAGGTGGACGGCGGAGACCTGCATCACGAAGATGGCGGAGACACCGGCGGTGACCAGCAGCACGCCCACACCCGCCCGGAGCAGGGTGAGCGTGCGCCGCCGGCTGCCGACCTCGACCCAGCGGGCCCGGCGGGCGTTGTCCGCCTGACGCCACACCAGGGCGACACCGGCCGCGACGAGCACGGCAGGCACCAGATACGCCTTGGCCGTGTTGGTCAGATTGACGCTGCCCAGGAAGACGATGGACACGATGACCATGAGGAGCAGGGCGACCATCTGCCCCTTGTCCGGCTTGCGGGCCACCAGCCGGCGCCGCCCTTCCGGCGAGGTCTCGGTGCCGACCAGCGAGGCGGGTTTGTGGTCGCCCACACCGCCGACCCCGAGCGGGACGAAGAACCAGAACGCGGCGTACAGCAGCGCGCCGAGCCCGTTCGCCATGAGCAGGCCGGCGAAGGCCAGGCGCACCCACACCACGGGCAGCCCGAGATGCCCGGCGAGCCCCCGCGCCACTCCGCCCAGCCAGCGACCGTCACCGCTGCGGTAGAGCTTGCGCGGCGGCCGCGGGTCATCGAGTGGGAGTGCTGCGGCTTCCGGCATGCCAACGATGGTCACACGGCGGTGGGTGCCGGGGCATCAGGGTCGTCCCCCGAGACTCCCCTGATCTTCGCCGGGGTTTCCCTGATCTGCGGCTGGCTGAACGGGGCTGGAGCGGAGCACCGGAGTCGAACAACTCCCTCTCCCGTCTCAGGGGCGATTTCAGGGTTCGACCAGGGTCGGCCCGACTGCCCACAGGGCCCCCGGCCCGTCACCATGGACACATGACGGATCACGAGCACGCCGCGACGGGTCCGGGACCCGGCTCCGGCCCACGCCCGGACTCGGGCACCGGGCCGACGGATGCCGCACCCGCCGCGGCGGAGCGGACGGGCCCGGACGGCACGAACAGTGCGGACAGTGCGGACACGCAGGAGACGCAGGAGACGCCCGCCGGAGCGGAGGGCGCGGACAGAGGGGGTGGAGAAGTGCGGGACTCGGGGGCGAAGGACACAGGCGTGGACTCGGATGTGACGGACCCTGGTGTGGACCAGGGTGCGCGGGACACAGCGGAGGCGGGCACCGCGGCAGGGCACCGGCCCGGCACCGCCGAGGCCCCCCGCCGCTTCAGCCGCGACCGGCGGCACAAGATGATCGCGGGTGTGTGCGCGGGCCTCGGCCGGCAGACGGACATGGACCCGGTGATCTTCCGCATCACCCTGGCCGTGCTGGCCGCGACGGGCGGCATCGGCCTCGTCTTCTACGGCTTCGCCTGGCTCCTCCTGCCCTACGACGACGAGGACGAGAACGAGGTACGCAAGCTGCTGACCGGCCGGATCGACGGACAGGCGCTGGCCGCCGTGCTGTTCGCCCTGATCGGCTGCGGGGTCATCCTGACCACCCTGCGCAACGGCGGGGTGCTGACCTTCGCCGTGGTGCTCTCCCTGCTGCTGGCCGGGGCCGGCTACTGGTCCCGGCACCGGGCCACCACCGACCCCGCCCCGTCCCCGAGTGACGAGCCCAAGTCACCCAGGGGCCATCCCATAGCCGCGCAGGCGGCGGCCGACGCCCCGCCGGAGACCCAGGCACCGCCGGTCTACTACAGCGGGCCCTCCTGGTGGCGGGACCCGATCGTCAAGGACGGCACCCACGTCGGCGGCACCGGGTACTTCTGGGGTCCCCGCGACGTCCATGAGCGGTACGTCGTGCCCTCCCCGCCCATCGACTTCGTCATGCAGCTCCCCTGGCCGCACTCTCTCGCCGGCCGCGCACCGGCCGACAAGCGGTCCAGGCCACGGGGACCGCGCTGGATAAGCGGCTGGGTGTTCCTGCTGGCCCTGGCGGCAGGCGTCCTGGGCGGCAGCCGCACCTGGGAGACGCGCCCGCTGGCCACCAGCCTCCAGACCGGGCTGGCCTGCGCCCTGGTGGTGTTCGGACTGGGCATAGCCGTCAGCGCCTTCCTGGGGCGCACGGGAGGCGGGTCCGCCTTCCTGGCCCTGGTCACGGCGCTGCTGCTGGCCGGAAGTGCCACGCTGCCCAGCGATATCACCTCGCACTGGCGCCACACGGCCTGGCGGCCGGCGGCCGCGGCGGACGTCCGCCCGGCGTACGAGCTGGGCTCGGGCTCCGCCACCCTCGACCTGACCGGGTTGCAGTTGGCCAAGGACCAGACGGTGACCACCAGGGCGGGGCTGGGAGCGGGCCGGCTGAGGGTGATCGTCCCGGCGGACGCGACCGCGGTGCTGAGTATCGACGTGGGTGTGGGCGACATCCGGATGCCCGGAGACGAGGGGAACGACGTGGACGTGCGGCCGGACAGACACGAGACGGCGAACCTGGCTCCTGACAGGAGCAGCAAGGAGACGGGTGTGTTGCGGATCGATCTGCATGTGGGCGTCGGACAGGTGGAGGTGAGCCGTGCTGCGTCATGAGTTCCAGCCCGGACGGCTGGTCGGCGGAAGCTGCCTCACCGCCGCGGGCGCCCTCTATCTGGGGGACGTACGCGGTCTGTGGGAGGTGCCCTGGTTCACGGCGATCCCTCTGGCCGTCGGCGGCCTGGTCCTGGCGGGGGTGACGACCGCCCTCACCCGCGCGATACGCGGAAAGGGCGGCGCGGAGGACGAGAAGGTCTGAGGGCGCCTCGGCCGGGCGGGCCTAGTCCGTCTGGCCCGGCCCAGCCAGTCCAGCCCGGCAGACCAAGGCCAGCCAGTCCGGTGCAGCCCGGCCCGACAAGGTCTGCCCGGCAAGTCCGGCCCGTAGGGGTCCGCCCGCCGACCCCGCCCGCAGGCGGTGCCCTAGCGGTACCCGCCCGACCGGCGTCGGCGGCGGTCCCGGAGGTAGGAATCGAGGGAGAGGTAGGGGGTGCCGGCGAGGACGAGGGGGAGCCAGGCCATCAGGTAGGCGAGGTCGTTGCCGTAGTAGTAGGGGCTGGTGGCCCAGCTGACGGTCAGCCACAGGCTGAGGGAGATCAGCGCGCCGCCGAGGGCGGCCAGCCGGCCGAGGAGTCCGATGAGGATGCCGATGCCCACGGCCAGCTCGCCCAGGGCGATGGCGTAGCCGAAGCCGACGGGGCTCTTCAGGGCCAGGTCGACGAGAGCCGGGATGGCGGAGGAGTCCCGTACCCCGCGCATCGTGTCGCCGAGCGAACCGGCGCCGTCGGCCTTCATGAAGGCGCTGTCGGTGAGCTTGTCCAGGCCCGCGTAGACGAAGGTGACGCCGAGGAAGATCCGGAGTGGGAGGAGGGCGTAACGGGTGGCGGTGGACCGCCAGTCACGGTCCCCGTCGAGATGGGTGGCGCGCGTGTCCGTCCGCATACCGTGAGTCATCGCTGTCAGTCGCCTCTCGCCCGTGCCGGACCCCTCACCCGACGATACGTATGACGAAGGGAGCCAGTTCAATCCTCCCCGGACGATTTTCCGGAAATCGGTGCACCGTACGGAGTGATCGGTCGGCCATTCCGACCTGGTCCACCACCCGGCCCGCGACCGGGGCTCAGTCCGTCACCTCGATCGGGTACCGGTTGGTGGCCAGCCCCGCCGCCGTCACCACCTGGACCTCCACCGCGCCGGGTTCCACCTCGACCGGCACCGGGACGGTGAGGACGTTGTCGGTGGGGTTGCGGAAGCCTCCGGCGACCGGGACCAGCGGCACATGGACGTCGACCGCGCCGATGCGGACGACCATGCGGGCGAGGCGGTCGGCGCCCTGGGCGCCGGGCGGGACGAAGCCGGTGCCCCGGATCTCGATGTCGTCCCCGGTGCGGACCGGCCCGTCCAGGTCGCCGGGTTCGCGGGCGCGTACCACGGAGAGGACCACCGGACGGCCGCCCTCGGCGTACTTGCCCGCCAGGTAGGTGGCCGCCGAGATCAGCACCAGCACGGCGAGCCCCCAGGGCAGGTCGGGCAGTTGGTCGGGGCGGCGGCCGAGCCGGACGGCGGCGAAGACCAGGGCGACGGCGCTGATGACGACGTACTGGATGTCGGCGAAGGCACCCCGGCCCGCGTCGTCGGTGAGCAGGTCGGCGGCGCGCGGCCGGTGCGCGGGGACCTTCTGGAGCCGCTGGCCGAGGACGCGGAGCCCGACCACCCGGCGCACCAGGACGGCGATCCCGCACACCACGGCGAGGACGGTCACCACGCCCGCGCCGCGCGCGAGGTCGAGACCGGCGAGGAGGGCGTCCCGTTCGGCGGGGTGGGAGGCCGCGGCGAGGCGGCCTGCCAGGAGCAGGACGGCGTAGGCGACGAAGAGCACCCAGCAGGCGGCGACCGTGCGGGAGGTGGACATGCGGTTGTCCTCGCCGATCATCGGGGCAAGCGGCCCGCCGCGCGTCCGGTGGAAGAAGCCGGCGAGGGTCAGCGCGCCCGCGACGGCCACCGCGGCGAGCAGTGCGGCGGTGCGGGCGCTGCTCCAGCCCGCGCCGATCGCGGTGAGGGCCTGGGCGAGCAGCAGGACCACCGTGGCGCCCCAGGCGAAGAAGGCCGTGCGGGTCCACAGCCCGGCCAGCCAGGCGTCGCCCTCGGCGCGGCCCCGTTCGGCGACCGCCTCGGCGCGCTGGGCCAGTTCGGCGGAGATCCACTGCCGGGACGCCGAGGCCGAGTGCGCCACGGCCGGGGGCAGCCCGCGTCCGGCGGCGAATTCGTCCCGGCCGCGCCGGAAGGCGGCGAGGGCACGGCGGTGCCCCTCGCGCGCCCCGTGCGGGCAGTCCCCGCACGCGCAGCCGCCTCCGTGGGCCCCCGCGCCGTCCGCCGCCGCGCTCTGCCTCGCCTCCTGCACCGCCACGACCGACGCCCACCTTCCCCGCTACCCGAGATCCCGGGAATGCGGCCGTCACGCACAGTGCGTGCGATGGCCGGGCAACTCCCCTGTGAACAAGGCGAATTGTGCCCTACGCCGGGCACCCTCGGATCGCCGGTCCGCGCAGGGCGGAAAGGACCGCCCATCCTGCTGACCCACCCGCACGCCCGTGCGAGACGCTCAGCTCAGGAGTTCGGGTCCGCTCGGGCTGATGTCCTGCCACAGGGGCTGGTGGTCGATCCGGGCCACGAGGTCGCCGCCGAGGTGTTCCCGGGTGGCGACGGCGTGCCGGTGGTCGATGAGGACGGGGCGGCCGGCGGCCTCGGCGGCGAGAAGGGGCTGACCCAGAGGCAGTCGCTGAACTCGTTGAACTCCGGGTCGCGGAAGTCGCCGCCGGGTGGGGGGGTACCGAAAGGCGCCGGAGCAGCGAAGAAGAGGTGGAACGGCCGGAGCCGTTCCACCTCGTGCGGTGCCGGTCAGCGGGCCGGCACCCAGGTCACTCCCACTCGATGGTGCCCGGCGGCTTGGAGGTCACGTCGACGACGACGCGGTTGACGTCGCGGACCTCGTTGGTGATCCGGGTGGAGATCTTCGCCAGCACGTCGTACGGCAGCCGCGACCAGTCGGCGGTCATGGCGTCCTCGGAGGAGACCGGGCGCAGCACGATCGGGTGGCCGTAGGTGCGGCCGTCGCCCTGGACGCCGACCGAGCGGACGTCGGCGAGCAGCACGACCGGGCACTGCCAGATCTCGCGGTCGAGACCGGCGGCGGTCAGCTCCTCGCGGGCGATGGCGTCGGCCTCGCGCAGCAGATCCAGGCGCTCCCTGGTGACATCGCCGACGATGCGGATGCCGAGGCCGGGGCCGGGGAAGGGCTGGCGCTGGACGATCTCCTCGGGCAGGCCCAGCTCCTGGCCCACCATGCGGACCTCGTCCTTGAACAGCTTGCGCAGCGGCTCGATGAGCTGGAACTCGAGGTCCTCGGGGAGGCCGCCGACGTTGTGGTGGGACTTGATGTTGGCGGTGCCGGTGCCGCCGCCGGACTCGACCACGTCCGGGTACAGAGTGCCCTGGACCAGGAACTCCACGGCCGGGCCCTCGTCGGCGATGATCTCGGCCTGGGCCTGCTCGAAGACGCGGATGAACTCGCGCCCGATGATCTTCCGCTTCTCCTCGGGGTCGGAGACTCCGGCGAGCGCCTTGAGGAAGCGCTCCTCGGCGTCGACGACCTTCAGCTGGACGCCGGTGGCCGCGACGAAGTCCTTCTCGACCTGCTCGGTCTCGCCCTTGCGCATCAGGCCGTGGTCGACGTAGACGCAGGTGAGCTGGGGGCCGATGGCCTTCTGGACCAGGGCGGCGGCGACGGCGGAGTCCACGCCGCCGGACAGACCGCAGATGGCGCGCTTGTCGCCGACCTGCTCGCGGATCGCGGCGACCTGCTCCTCGATCACGTTGCCCGTGGTCCAGGACGGGGTAAGGCCCGCGCCCCGGTACAGGAAGTGCTCCAGCACCTGCTGGCCGTGCGTGGAGTGCATGACCTCGGGGTGGTACTGGACGCCGTAGAGCTTCTTCTCGTCGTTCTCGAAGGCGGCGACCGGGACCACGTCGGTGGAGGCGGTGACGGTGAAGCCCTCGGGGGCGGCGGAGCAGGCGTCGCCGTGGGACATCCACACGGGCTGCTCGTCCGGGGTGCCCTCGAACAGGGTGGAGCCGGACATGGAGACGTGCAGGGGGGTGCGGCCGTACTCGCGGGCGCCGCTGTTGTCGACGGTGCCGCCGAGGGTCCGCGCCATCAGCTGGAAGCCGTAGCACATGCCGAACACGGGGACGCCGGCCTCGAAGAGGGCGCCGTCGAGCTGGGGGGCGTTCTCGGCGTAGACCGAGGAGGGGCCTCCGGAGAGGATGATCGCCGCGGGGTTCCTGGCGAGCATCTCGGCCACCGGCATGGTGCTCGGCACGATCTCGCTGTAGACCCGCGCCTCGCGGACGCGACGGGCGATGAGCTGGGCGTACTGCGCGCCGAAGTCGACGACCAGGACGGTGTCGGGGGCGGCGGCAGACTGGGTCGCTGATGACACGGGGTGCCTTCCGGCGGTTGGGCGGGGGTCTGTACGACCGATTCTAACGGGGTGGGCGGCGCCCCCCTCCCGGACGGGGGCGCCGCCCCCATCC